>DATBLK010000047.1:0-4598 GCA_036555405.1 Anaeromyxobacteraceae bacterium | reverse complement strand
GGGGAGCGCGGCGCGCTCGAGGAGCAGCCCTGCGAGCTCCGCGGCACGCCCTTCCAGCTCCGGGTCTGGCGGACGCTGCGCGCCATCCCCCCGGGCTCGACGCTCGGCTACGGCGAGCTCGCCTCGCGGATCGGGAGGCCGGGCGCGGCGCGCGCCGTGGGCGCCGCCAACGGGGCCAACCCCATCGCGCTCTTCGTGCCCTGCCACCGCGTCCTCGCCGCCGACGGCACGCCCTGGGGCTACGGCGGCGGGCTGGCGCGCAAGCGCTGGCTGCTGACGCACGAGGGCGCGGCGTTCGCGGACCGCCGGTCGCAGATCGCCCTCGAGCTGGGGGCCGGTCCGGCGGCGCCGGCCGGGCGGCGGTGAGGACGGACGCGACGCGCCTCAGGTGGCGCCGGCGGGCGAGCCCTGCCTTCCCCGGCGCCCGATCACGTACCCGGCGAGTCGCAGCGCCATCGCGCCGGCGAGGAGGCCCACCGGGAGCCAGTACCCGGGCGACGCCGAGGCGCGCCTCGCGAAGGCGACGAGGAAGCTGACCCACACGTAGAACGCGCCGGTGAGGTGCAGCGCCCGCCAGGCCCTCGGCCCCAGCCAGGCGGCGCTGCGGTCGAAGGAGGTGGCGGCCATGGCGGCGATGAAGGCATAGGCGATGGCGCCGCCCGCGGCGGAGCCCGGGACCGCGGCGCGGAAGGACTCGGGGTGGAGGCGGGCAAAGGCGCCGATGGCGGCGAGGTGGATGGCGTGGGAGACGGCGAAGGCCAGGAGGAGCTGGCGCTGGTTGCGAAACGGCCAGGCGAGGAGCCGGCGCCGCCCGATCCGGGCCAGGGCCGAGGCGGCGAAGGAGAGGAGGAAGAGCCCGAAGGAGGTGCGCGCGGTGGCGCGGATGACCATGCGGATCCCGGCCTCGGAGCCGCCGTGGAGGGCGAGGATGGCGGCGGCCATGAGGGCCAGGGCCAGCGAGAGGGCGGCCAGCAGGCGCCGGGGGGCCGGGGCGGGAGCGAGGCCGGAGGACATGGAGGCCACCGGAGGATAGCCGCCGCCCGCGGCCGCCGCGCCCGCCGGCGCCGTCCCACGGGGGGGGCCGGTCCGTCAGACGATCCCCGCGCCCAGGGCGGCCGAGATGGCGAGGAGGAGGACGCCGGCGAGGAGCTGGACGGCCCCCATGGTCACCTTGCGGACGAGCCGTCCCCCGAGGAGCACGCCCGCGAAGGCGGATGCGGTGCCCACCGCGACGAGCCTCCAGCCGCGCTCGCCCATGCCCGAGGCCGGCGCGGAGAGGAACACCAGGCCGTAGACGCCCAGGCGCGCGGCATCGACGAGGAAGCCGCTCACCGCGTTCGTGCCCACGAAGGCCTCGGTGGAGAGACCGACCTTGGTGAGGAACGCGGCGCGGAGCGCCCCCTGGTGTCCGGAGAGCCCCCCGAAGAAGCCCGACATGGCGCCGCCCAGCGGGAGCCAGCGCCGGTCGAAGCGCAGGTCCCGGAGCGCGGGCAGGAGCTCGAAGAGCGCGAAGAGGGCCATGAGCGCGGCCAGCAGCAGCTTCAGCGGCGTGACCACGGCGGCGTGGCCCGCGACGACGTAGCGGGCCAGGGGCTCGGCGCGCGAGGCGAGCCCGAGGACCGCGGCGCCGGCGAAGGCGCAGGCGACCGCGGGGAACACGAAGCGGACCACCACCTCCCGGTCGGCGCGCCGGCCGAAAAGCAACACCTTGAGGACGTTGTTCGCGAAGTGGACCAAGGCCGTCGCCGCCACCGCGACCTCCACCGGAAAGAAGAGCGCGAAGACGGGCAGGAGCAGCGTGCCCAGCCCGAAGCCGGAGAAGAGCGTCAGGCCCGAGACCAGGAAGGCGGCGAGGGCGACGGCGGCGAAGGCCACGGCGCTACCCGGCGGGCGGCGCGCGCGGGCGGCGAGGGCGCGCGGGAGCCCGGTCGGCTGGACATGTGACGAACATGTGAGTAGCATCCTAGCATGCCCAGGATGATCCAGATCCGGAACGTGCCCGACGACGTCCACCGGAAGCTCAAGGTGAAGGCGGCCGAGGCGGGCGTCACGCTCTCGGAGCTGCTGGCCCGCGAGGCGCGTCGGATCGCGGAGCAGCCGGCCCTCGAGGAGATGCTGGCCCGCCTCCGCGCGCGGCCCAGGGCCAGGTTGCGGACCTCGACGGCGAAGCTCGTCCGCGAGATGCGGGATCGGCGGTGATCGTCCTCGACGCCTCCGCGATGCTGGAGCTGCTCCTCGACACCGAGCCCGGTGCGCGCGTCGCCGACCGGGCGCTCGCCGGGCGCGACTCGCTCCACGCCCCCCACCTCATCGACCTCGAGGTGGCCCATGCCGTCCACCGCTTCGAGCGGCTGGGCGAGATCGCGCCGCAGAGGGCGAGCGAGGCGCTCCGCGACCTCGTCCGCCTCCCCCTGCAGCGCCACGGCCACGCGGTCCTCCTCGGCCGCGTCCGCGAGCTGCGCCACTCGTGCTCCGCCTACGACGCCGCCTACGTCGCCCTGGCGGAGGCGCTCGCCGCTCCCCTCCTCACCCGCGACGCACGCCTGGCGCGCTCGCACGGACACCGGGCTCGCATCGAGCTCCTGTGATCCGCAGCGCCGCGGGTCAGCCGCGCCCAGGGCCGCCGCGACGGCGGCGCGATCAGCTCGCACCGCCGCAGGCGCGGAGCTTGCGGGCCAGCACCGCCTCCTCGGCGGGATTGCGGGCCAGGAGGAGCGCGGCCCGGAGCTGCTCGGCGGCGCGCCCGGGCCGGCCGGCGCGCAGCTCGAACTCGGCCACGGCGGCCGGCAGGAACGGGTAGCGCGCCAGGCGCTCGCGCCGCTCGATGGAGGCGAGCGCCCGGAGCCCGGCCTCGGGGCCGTCGGCCATCCCCACGGCGATGGCGCGGTTCAGGGCCACGACCGGCGTGGGCCGCTCGCGCAGCAGCAGGTCGTAGAGCCGGCGGATCGAGCCCCAGTCGGTGGCCGCGAAGCTCGGCGCCGCGCAGTGGGCGGCGGCGATGGCGGCCTCGAGGTGCCAGGCGGTGAGCGCCTGGCCCGCGGCCGAGCGGTCGAGCCTGCGGAAGCCCTCGGCGACGAGCGCCCGGTCCCACTGGCTGCGGTCCTGGTCGGCGAGGAGGAGGAGCACGCCGTCGTCGCCCAGGCGCGCGGGCAGGCGGGCGGCGAGGAAGCAGAAGAGCGCCAGGAGCGCCTCGGTCTCGGGTCCCCCGGCCGCCGGGTGGTCGCAGAGGAGGTCGGCGAGTCGCATCGCCTCGTGGCACAGGTCCTGGCGCACCGCCTCGGCCGGGTGCCCGCCGTGGTAGCCCTCGTTGAAGAGGAGGTAGACCGCGCTCCGCACCGCGGGGAGGCGCTCGCGCACCTGGGCGGCGTCGCGCACCTCGAAGAGGGCGCCCCGCGACGCCAGCGTCCGGCGCGACCGGAAGAGCTGCTTCTCCACCGCCGCCTCGGAGGTCAGGAAGGCGTGGGCGATCTCCCTCACCGAGAAGCCGCAGAGGGTCTTGAGGATGACGCCCACCTGGGCCTCCGGGGCCAGCGCCGGGTCGCAGCAGGAGAACATGAGCCGGAGCTCGTCGTCGGCGATGGCGCGGGGAGCCCCGGGCTCGCCCGCCGCCTGCTCCAGGGAGCGCTCCAGCTCGGCCGCCAGACGGCCGAAGGTCCCCTCCCGGCGGAGGAGGTCCAGGGCCCGGTTCCGGGCGGTCCGCAGGAGCCAGGCGGCCGGGTTCGCCGGCGCCCGCCCGAACTTCCAGGTCTCGAGCGCCCGGAGGAGGGCGTCCTGGACCGCGTCCTCGGCCAGCTCGAGATGGCGTACGCCGAGGGCGCGGACCAGGGAGGAGACCATCCGCCCCGCCTCGCGGCGGAAGAGGTGGTCTCCGAGGAGGGGAGCCTCGCCGCTCACATCGGCCGCACCGGCCGGACCTCGACCGCCCCGTCCTTCTCGTAGGTGGGGCAGCCCCGGGCGATCTCGACCGCGGCCTCGAGGTCCCTGGCCTCGACGATGGCGTAGCCGCCGACGACGTCCTTGGACTCGGCGAAGGGCCCGTCGCTCACGGTCTTGCGCGCGCCGCGGACGAGCTTGCCGCCGGCCTCGAGCGGCGCGCCCTGGCCCTTGTAGGCGCCGGACTTCGTCAGGGTCTCGAACCACGCGAACCACCTCTGCATGTGCTGCTGCATCTGCTCCGGCGAGTCGCCGGGGACGTCGCCCCCGCGGAAGATCAGCATGAAGCTGGCCATCGTCGCACCTCGTGTGTGGGCCGGTGGATTCCGGCCGTTCGCCCTCTCGACGAACGAGGGCGCGCGATCCGGACGGACGCCGCGAGGCCCCCGGTGGGGCAGCGCGGCCGGCGCCCGACCTCGTGTCACGGGGACCGCCGCCGGGGGCCAGTCCCGCGCGGGGCCGAGGAAGAGCCGTGCTCGATGGACCCACGGCGGGTGAGGCGGCCCAGGTGGGGAGGAACGGGGGACTACATGTCCGGTCGAGGCACCCGACCGCGTAGCTACTTCCGAGAGTCGGTTGCGGCCCGCCGCCGACCGCATCCTGGCCGTCGCGGCAGCCTGCGGCGCGCGCCGGATGGAGGTGCACGTGCGGGGCGTTCTCGTATC
>DATBLK010000033.1:0-2594 GCA_036555405.1 Anaeromyxobacteraceae bacterium | reverse complement strand
TGCAGATGACCTGGCGCGTGAAGAGCGCGGTCGTCGGCAACCTGCTGCGGCTCCAGGTGGTGCGGCAGGAGAGCGCGCAGGAGCTCGAGCAGAAGCGCCTGGCGCTGCAGCGCAGGGCCATGAAGCGCGCGGTGGAGAGCCACGCCGAGGCCGCGGCCTCGGGCGAGGCCCCGAAGCCCAAGGCGGAGACCGTGGTCCGCTCACGGGCCAAGGTGGGCCGCAACGACCCCTGCCCCTGCGGCTCGGGGAAGAAGTACAAGAAGTGCCACGGGATGTCGGAGGCGGCCTGACCGCGCGGACCCCCGCGCCCCGGCGTCAGTCGCCCTCCTGGGAGCGCACGTACTGGTACTGCGGCTCCGGCGGGAGGTTCTGGATCTCCTCGGGGATGAGCTCCACGAGGAAGTCGATGACGTCGCGCACCGAGATGATGCCCACCGGGACGTGGTTCTCGTCGACGAGGGGCACGTGGCGGAAGTGGCCCACGCTCATCTTGTTGAGCGCGTAGGCGCAGCTGTCGCGGGGTCGCAGCGCCTCCGGATCGCGGGTCATCACCCTGGAGATGGGAAGCCGGCCATAGCCGCGCAGGCCCAGCGCCCGGCCGACCAGGTCGCGCTCCGAGAAGATGCCGACGAGCCGCTTCGGCTTCTTGCGCGACACCACCAGGACGACGCCGATGTCCTTCTTGCGCATGAGCTCCAGGGCCTTGCCGACGGTGGCGCTCTCCGGGAGGGTCACCGGCGCCTTGGGCTTCAGCTCCTCGATGCGCGTCTCCAGGAACTGGCGGCCCACGTCGGCCCGGCGGCCGATCTCGGGCTCGGGCTCGTCGCCCTCGAGCGGCTCCGGGCCTTTCTCGGTCTCTTCCCAGCTGGCGTCTTCGGCTACCATGCGCCCTCCTCCAGCAGAAGATACCCCACCTCCGGGCGCCGCGGGGGTGCGGCGGAGCGCCCGCGTGCAGGTCCCGAGCCCCTTCGACCTCGAGTTCGTGGTCCGCAGCCACGGCTGGTACGACCTGCCCCCCTGGTCCTGGGACGGGAAGCGCAAGGTGCTGGCGCGGCCGCTGCTCCTCGCCGGGGGCCGGGTGGCGCTGGCCGAGCTCGCCGAGCGGGCCGAGCCCGGCGGAGGGCTGGCGCTGCGCCTCTCCGCCGCGGGCCGGCTCGGGGTCGCCCAGGCCGAGGAGGCGCGGGCCCAGCTCCGCACCGCCCTGGCGCTGGACCTCGACCTCGGCCCCTTCTGGCGCCGGCTCCAGGACCTCGAGCCCGAGCGCCGGCGCCGCCGCCTCCCCGACCTCCGCTGGGCGGTCCGGTGCGGCGCCGGGCGGCTCCTCCGCTCGCCCACCGTCTTCGAGGACGTCGTGAAGATGCTGTGCACCACGAACTGCACCTGGGCCCTCACCCGGGTGATGGTGCGCAACCTCGTGGAGCGGCTCGGCCCCGAGGGTCCGGGCGGGGCCCGGGCCTTCCCCGCGCCCGAGGCGCTGGCGGCGCGCAGCGAGCGCTTCTTCCGCGAGCGGGTGCGCGCCGGCTACCGCGCGCCCCACCTCGTCGCCATCGCCCGGGCCGTGGCGCGCCGGGCGCTCGACCTCGAGGCCTGGCGCGACGCCGCCCTGCCCGACGAGGAGCTCCGGGCGCGGATCCTCGAGCTCCCCGGCTTCGGGCCCTACGCCAGCGAGGGGCTGCTGCGCCTGCTGGGCCGCCACCGGCACCTGGCGCTCGACTCCTGGACCCGCGCCCGCTTCCGCGAGCTGCGCGGGATGCGCCGCCCGCCGGCCGACCGGACCATCGCCCGGGCCTACGCCCCCTACGGCGAGTGGGGCGGCCTGGCGATGTGGCTCGAGCTCACCGCCGACTGGTTCGGGGAGCGGCCGAGCTGGCCCGCTTGACGGCGCGGCGCGCCCGGCCGAATCTCTCGACCGACCCGGAGGCCCCGCATGCCCGACAGCGCAGAGCCGCGAAGCCGCCCGCCGCCCGGCTGCGGCTTCCTCCTCGCGCCGGCGGGATCGCGCCGCGTGCGCGCGCCCGAGGACCTCGACGAGACGCAGCGGGCGCTGCGCCGCACCGCCGACCGGTTCGCCGTCGAGCGCGTGCTCGCCAACGCCGACCGCATCGAGCAGAAGGACCACGACCTCCTCAGGCGGCTCCTGCAGGAGGCCGGCGAGCTCGGCCTCAACGGCGCGGAGATCCCGGAGGAGCACGGCGGCCTCGGCCTCGACACCGTCTCCAGCCTGCTCCTCACCGAGGCGATGGCCCGGAACGGATCCTGGTCGGTGACCTGGGGCGTCCACAGCGGCGTGGGGACGCTTCCCATCACCTGGTTCGGGACCGAGGCGCAGAAGCGCCGCTGGCTCCCGGGCCTGGCGAGCGGCGAGGTCGTCGGCGCCTACGCGCTCAGCGAGGCCGGCTCCGGCTCGGACGCCCTCGCCGCCCGGACGCGCGCCACCCCCTCGGGCGGCGGCTTCGTGCTCGACGGGTCGAAGCAGTGGATCACCAACGCCGCCTTCGCCGACCTCTTCACCGTGTTCGCCAAGGTCGGAGGCGAGCGCTTCAGCGCCTTCGCGGTGGAGCGGGGGACGCCGGGGTTCGCCGTGGGCCGGGAGG
>DATBLK010000031.1:0-18579 GCA_036555405.1 Anaeromyxobacteraceae bacterium | reverse complement strand
AAGAAGGGGAAGGAGAACGGGTCCGTGGAGATCACCGCCAAGATGGTTCAGGGGCTCCGGGAGAAGACCGGGGCCGGGATGATGGACTGCAAGAGGGCCCTCTCCGAGGCCGGCGGAGACTTCGCCAAGGCGGAGGAGGTGCTGCGCAAGAAGGGCCTCGCCGCCGCGGCCAAGAAGTCGAGCCGCGCCGCCACCGAGGGGGCGGTGGCGAGCTACGTCCACATGGGCGGCAAGATCGGCGTCCTGGTGGAAGTGAACTGCGAGACCGACTTCGTGGCCCGCACCGAGGGCTTCCAGGCGCTGGTGAAGGACCTGGCGATGCAGGTCGCCGCCGCCGCGCCCCAGGTCGTCCGCCGCGAGGAGGTCCCGGCCGACGTCGTGGCCCGCGAGCTGGACATCGCCCGGGCCCAGGCGCGGGAGCAGAAGAAGCCCGAGGCCATCGTCGAGAAGATCGCCGCCGGGAAGCTCGAGAGGTTCTACTCCGAGGTCTGCCTCCTGGAGCAGCCCTTCGTGAAGGACGACAAGAAGAAGGTCGGCGACGTCGTGGCCGAGGCGGTGGCGCGCATCGGCGAGAACATCCAGGTGCGGCGCTTCGCCCGCTTCGCCCTCGGCGAGGGACTGGAGAAGAAGCAGGGAAGCCTGGCCGAGGAGGTCGCGAAGGCGGTGGGGCCCAGGTAGGGACCGACCAGGGCCGCGGCCGTTCCCGCGAAAAGGAAGGGAGCCGGCCCGGAGGCCGGCTCCCCGTGATCCTTCGGCCGCGCGCCGCTACGGCGTGGTCACCGTCGCTTCGCCGGAGGCGTCGCCGAGGACGCCGGTGGCGGTCCTGGACTGGACCTTGTACCAGTACTTCGTGCCCGTCGTCAGGCCGGTGTCGGAGTAGGTGAGGGTGCCCGCGGCCACCGTCGCCACGTCGGCGAAGGTGCCCGCGACGCCGGCGACGTCGGGCGCCCGCTGGACCACGTACTGGGTCGTCGCGGCGTCGGCGCAGCCGGCCGCGGTCCAGGTCACATCGACGCTGGTCGCCGTCGGCAAGCCGAAGGTCGGCGTGCCGGGGGCCCCCGGGTTCGGATCGAAGTTGCCGGTGACGTCGATGGCGACCGAGGTGCCGCCCTTGTCCTTCACGGAACCGGTGAGCTGGTAGGTGGTCACGGCGGTGTTGCTCGCCGGGAGGACGTCGGCGGCGTCCCAGCCGCTCACCGCCGCCGCCGGCGACCAGAAGATGACCACCGAGGCGCCTTCCTCGGGGGTCGGCGACGCGGGGTTGTAGCAGCTGTACCAGGCGCCGCCGGCCGGGGTGGCACTCGCGGTGAGCCAGTTCGCCGCCGGCGCGCAGTTGCCGGCGTCCGTCTGGATCGAGAACCCGTCCAGCAGCTTGTTGAACTTGACGAAGAACAGCGAGGTCTCGAACAGCGGTGCCCTGGGGTCGCCGGTCAGCACCGCCCCGGCGATGCAGTACGTCGGGATGTTGTCGATGGTGACCGCGCCGCTTGCGGTCGGCGCGCTGCCCTCGACGGCGGCGCCGCCGGTGTTCTCGAACGCCGAGATCACCCTGGGCGTGCCGCCGGGCTCGTCGATGTACGGGTCGCAGGCGGCCAGAGCGGCGGCCGCGGCCACGGCCGCGATGGCGATGAGTTTCCTCATGGTGTCAGTCCTCCCTCTCGAGGTCGCGGCGCCTAAAAGGCCAGCGACAGGCCGAACCGGACCTGCACCGGAACCTGGTAGGCGAGGTTGGAGGCGATGGGCTTGCCCCAGTTCGCGTTCGGGGTCACCGCCAGGCCGTTGATGGTCTTCAGGAAGGCGACGTCCGGGCAGGAGCTCTGCAGCTTGCCGATGGGGTTGGACGTCCCCACCGCCTGGACGTTGCACTTCACGCCCTGGATCACCTGGACCTGGTCGAAGGTGTAGTTCTGGTCGTAGAGCAGCGCTTCCTGCTGGTTCAGGATGTTGAAGACGTCGATGCTGAACCGCAGCTCGTAGGGCGCCCGGAGCACGTAGGAGACCGCGCCGCGGACGTCGAGCTGGTGGGTGAAGGGCGTCCGTCCCGCGCCGCCCTGCTGGATGATGTAGGCGAGGCCCGAGCCGTAGAGGTCGTGCCCGCCCAGCGCCGTCATGGGCCGGCCGCTGCGGCCGGTGTAGCCGCCGCCGCCGGTCAGGGAGAGCCGCGACCCGAGGGCCCAGGTGTACGAGCCGTACAGCTTCAGGGTGTGGGTGTGGTCGCCGGGGAGCAGGCCCTTCACGTTCCACAGCAGGGTGGGGAGGTCGAAGGCCGCGGTGATGCCCGGGTCGAGCTGTCCCTGGCCCACGCCGCCGTAGTCGTCCATGTACGGGCCGGCGTAGTTGCCCTTGAGGACCGAGTAGGTGTAGCTCGCCTGCGCCTGCCAGTTGCGCGAGTAGGCCTTGGTCACCTTGAGCGTCAGGCCGTCGTAGTCGCGCGTCGGCTTGGGGAAGTTCACGGTGAGGTTCCGGCCGCCGATGGAGTCGAAGGCCGGCATCGTCTTGCCGCTGTAGGTCCCGTTGGCGTCGGACCAGGTCACGTTCCGGCCCGGGTTGGCGATGAAGTAGTTGTTGCCGTCGTCGGGCGACATGTCCTCGACGATGTCGCCGAGGCGGCGGCCGGAGTACTCGATGCCCACCGAGAGGTCGGAGAGGAGCTCGTACTCCACCTGCGCGCCGAACATGTCGACCGAGGAGGCCTTGAGGCCGGGCATGACCGGCTCGGCCCCCTGGCCCGTCTGGGTGAACAGGTATCCACCGACCGCCTGGAAGCCGTCGGCCCCCGTTCCGGCGCCGGTGTTGACCACGTTGGGGCAGCCCGGGGCGCCGCCCGCGCCGACGAGGTTCGCCGTGTCCCAGTTCCCGTACAGCTGCGGCGTCGCCGGGTTGTAGCTCGCGGCGGCGGTGGCGGGGAGGCCCGTGAAGCAGCCGAAGCGCTGGCGGTAGGAGACCTCGCGCTCCACTCCGAAGGCGCGGTCGCCCATGTCGAGCGGGATGGCCCAGTAGAACCGGCCCCAGTTCGCCGAGACCTTGCCGCGGCCCGTGCCGGTGAAGTCCCAGATGGCCTGGACGCGCGGCGCCCAGCTGTCGGTGGTGGAGAGCTTGGTCAGGCTCTGGGTCTTGCTCTTGATCTCCTGCGTCTCGAGCCGCACGCCGGCGTTGAGGGTGACGCCGGTGTTCATCACCTGCCAGCTGTCCTGGAGGAAGTAGGCGTTGTTGTTCGAGTAGGACTGGTTCTTCAGGGAGCCGTCCCAGACGATGTCGGCGAGCGCGTCGGTCACGCCGGGCTCGGGCGAGGTGGGGAGGATGTGGGCGTAGCCGCGGACGGTCCGGAAAACGGCGCCGCGGGCGCTGACGAGGATGCCGCCCGAGTACCGCTTCGTCTTGTCGTAGTCGTTCCGCTCGAGGTCGATGCCCACCTTGGCGGTGTGGCTGCCGGCGGCGCTGAAGAGCGCGCCGACCGAGAGCTTGCCGGCGATGCGGCTGATGGTGTCGTCGCCGGTGAAGCCGTAGCCGCCCGTCGAGTAGCCGCGGATCTGGCAGTGGATGACGTCGCTGCAGCCCGCCACCGGCTCGAAGGCGGTGAGCGAGTAGTAGGCCGTCGGGTCGTTCCAGCGGATGGCCGGGTGCGAGCTCTGGTAGGCGGTCGGGTCGTCCTTCGTCTTCTGCCCGTGGTAGCCGAGGTCGGCCTCGACGATGACCCGCTTGCTCAGGAACTTGCCGGCGTAGTGGCCGACGAAGTCGTACCAGGTGAGCTGGGTGTCGTAGTTCGAGGTGGCGTCCGGAAGCTGCTTCGTCCCCCAGACGGTGAGCGTGCTCGGCTGGCCGTAGGTCGAGACCGTGACCGTGTTGTTCTCGTTCGCGAGGTAGGTGAGCTTCCCGGCCCACTGGTAGCTCGTCTGGCCGCTGTGCGTCTTCGTGTCGGTCCCCGCGACCTTGTTCCAGAGCGCGAAGCCGTTCGAGTCGCGGCAGATCGATCCCGCGGCGCAGCCGGCCGGTGCGCCGGCGTCGCCGCCGACGACGGTCAGCCTCTGGAACCGGTCGAAGTAGTTCTTCTGGACGATGGGGGCGAAGCCCGCGAAGAACCAGAGCTTGTCCTTCATCACCGGGCCGCCCACGGCCAGGCCGGCGTCGAGGTTGTAGGCGCCGTCCGCGGGCTTGGAGTAGTAGGCGACGCCCTCGCCGTCGCTGCCGATGATCTTGCCCTTGGGCTGGAAGAGGAAGTCGGGCCGGTAGTTCGTCCAGACCTCGCCGTGGAACTCGTTCGAGCCGGAGCGGGTCACCACGTTGACGATCCCGCCCGTCGCCCGGCCGTACTCCGGCATGAAGCTGCCGGTCTTCACGTCCACCTCCTGGATGAAGTTCGAGAGGAGCGTGGGGGTGGTGCGGTTGGTCCAGGTGCCCGGCGCCGCGCCGTAGGACGGGTCGGTGATGTTGAGGCCGTCCACGATGTAGCCGTTCTCGGGCGACTGGCCGCCGGAGAAGGCGACGCCGTACTGGTCGTTGCCGGCGCCGGCCGCCACCGCGGCGATGGCCTGGAAGCTGCGGCCCACCGGGATGTTGGCGATGAAGTCGCGCGACACCACCGTGCCCGACTCGGCGGAGCCCACGTTGATGACCGGGGCGATGCCGGTGCGGACCACCTGCTCCTCGAGCTGGACGGCCTCGGGAACCACGGCGAGGTTGGCGCGCAGCGTCTTGTCGGCGCTGAGGCGGATGTCGGAGCGCTCGAACGGCTTGTAGCCGGCGAGCTGCACCAGGAGCTTGTACTGGCCGGCCGGCAGGAGCTGGATCCGGTAGCTCCCGTCCTTGGCGCTGACCGCGGTCTGCTCGCCGATCAGGTTCGGGCCGGTTGCGACGACGACGGCGCCCTCGACGGGCTTTCCGGTTGCGAGGTCGGTCACGACGCCGACGAGCGTGCCGGTGGTTTGCGCGAACGCCTGACCCGCGAAGAGGAGAGCGAGCGGAGCGAGGCGCAGGAGGCGCAGCAACTTCTTCTTCATGACTTCCTCCCTGTTGAGAGCGCTACGTACAGCAACATCCTGGGTGACGTCGGTGAAAACGCCGCGCAGCAGATGAAGGAGGCTGGAAAGTGGGCGTTTCTAGGCTCCCGGTTCCGGGAATGTCAAGCGCAGGTGCCGCGTTGTACGACATGCGTGGAGACCGGCGCACGCATCGCTTGGGTGCCTGCCCATCCGGTGGTGCTTTTTCGTATTGATTCCCCGCAATTGGGCCTGCGTTCCTGCTGCGCGGCCTGGGTAAATTTTCCATTCTCACGACCTAATCCCGAAGGGGGCATGATTCCTCTCATCGTCAAATCCGCGACATCCGTGTCATGGCGGTTTTCCAGGCCCCGAGGCGCGGCCTCCGCGAGGACGCATGTGACGCGATCCGGGTGTCGGTCGACGGTTGGCCCGGCGCCGGCCGCGACCGGCGACCCCGACCCGCATCCCGGACGACGTCGCGGGCGTCTCCCGATCCGCGACCCGGCCGCCGAGCGGGCCTCGAGACCGCGACCCGCCTGTCACGGGGATCGGCCTGTCCCCGCACGGAGGGTCGCAGGGCCGCACGGCTGTTGACATCCTCCGGAGGCGCGACTAGAGACGGGCATCTTTTTCGTTGACCCCGGTGTCAAAGGGTCGGCCCCCGCGACAGCCCAGAGGGAAGCGAGCGTGTTCGAAGAGGTCACCAAGCGCGAGGGCGGCAGGCGCGCGGCCCGCAAGAGCGCCTACCTCTTCGGCTCGACCACCTTCCAGGTGGCCCTCCTCGCCGCGCTGGTCTTCGTCTCGAACAAGATCCGGGCGCAGATCGCGGAGGGGCCGGTCGTCGACGTGAAGTTCGTGAAGGGCGCCATCCCGCCGCCGCCGCCCCCGCCTCCCCCCGCCCCGCCCAAGCGCAAGAGCCCGAAGCCGCCCTCGGACGTGCCCAAGCCCAAGGCGCCGCCGCCCGCGGCGATGATCCAGCCCAGGGACATCCAGGAGGAGATCAAGCTCCCGGACAAGGACACCCCGCCCGAGCCCGAGTACGACGAGGGCGACGGCGACGGGGCCGAGGGCGGCGTCATCGGCGGCGTGGTGGGCGGCGGCTACGAGGAGGCCCCGCAGTACGCCTCGGTGGGCTGGCGGCCGCCGGTGGAGAAGGAGCGGGGCTGCGTCTCGCGCGGCGTCCGCCTTCCCAAGGAGCTGCAGGGCTTCGCCTCGCTCGTCACCGCGAAGTTCGGCATCAAGCCCAACGGCCAGCCCTACGCATTCGCCCTCCTCACCCCGCTCGACGCCGCGGTGAAGCCGCGCTTCGAGCAGGCAATCTGGGCGGCCGTCTACCAGTGCGAGTGGGTCCCGGGCGTGGATGCCCGGGGCCGCCCGGTCTCGATCTGGGTGACGCTGCCGATCCGCTTCACCGCCGGCTAGCGCCGCACCGGACGCGCCTCTCGACCGATACAGGAGAACCGCATGTCGCTTCCCGTCCTCGACGCCGCACAGCAGCTCCTCCTGGGCCAGGCCCAGCCGGCCGTGTCCTTCGACCTCCTGCACATGTGGGGGACGATGGGCCTGTTCGCGAAGAGCATCGCCGTGGTCCTGCTCCTGATGATGATCTACGCCCTGGGTACCGTGGCCGAGCGCATGGTCACCTTCTCGCGCGCCACCAACGCCTCGCGCGCCTACGCCGAGCAGCTCCGCGGCCTCCTCCCCGACGGCCGCTACGCCGAGGCGGTGGAGCTGGCGAAGAAGCTGAAGCGCGGGCATCTGCCCAAGGTGCTCGGGCTCGCCATCGAGGAGTACGAGCGCGGGATCCACGCCATCAGGACCCCCGGGCCCCGCGACGTCGGCGACTTCGACGTCGTCGCCGCCGTGAACCGCGCCGTGGACCGCAGCTCGATGCGCACCGTCGCCGACATGCGCCGGGGCCTGGGAGGGCTCGCCACCGTCGGCTCCACCGCCCCCTTCGTCGGCCTCCTCGGCACCGTCGCCGGCATCATCACCGCCTTCCAGGCGATGGCGGCCACCGGCTCCGGCGGCCTGGCGTCGGTGTCGGCCGGCATCGCCGAGGCGCTGGTCACCACCGCCTTCGGCCTCCTCGTCGCCATTCCCGCGGTGATGTTCTTCAACTACCTCACCAACCGCGTCGAGGACATCCAGGTGGACATCAGCGACTCGGCGAACGAGCTGCTCGACTTCTTCATGAAGGAGGGCCGCGGCGCCGAGCCCGCCCCCGCGGCCGTCGCCAGGAAGTAGGTCCCGGCCGAGGAACCGCCATGTCGATGGACATCGGCTCCAAGGGAGTGAAGAGCGACATCAACGTGACGCCCCTGGTGGACGTCGTGCTGGTGCTGCTCATCATCTTCATGGTCATCACCCCCCTGCTCCAGCGCGGCAAGGCGGTGGTCCTCCCGCGCGCCCGCCAGGTCTCCGAGCTCAGGCGCGGCGGCGACCCCATCCTCCTCTCGGTGACGCGCGACGGAAAGGTGTGGCTCGACAAGGTCGAGGTGCCGAAGGAGGCCGTGGCCGAGGCGCTCCAGGGCGAGTTCTCCCGGCTCCCGGGCCACCCCATCATGGTGAAGGGCGACGCGGACCTCGAGTACAAGAGGATGCGCGAGGTGATCCTGGAGGTCTCGAAGACCCGGGTCGTCGGCGTCTCGCTGGCGGCGCACCAGATCAGGGAAGGGGAGGCGCAGTAGCCATGTCGATGCAGATCGGGACCAAGCGCCCCGTCAACGACATCAACGTGACCCCGCTCATCGACGTGGTGCTGGTGCTGCTCATCATCTTCATGGTGCTCACGCCCCTCGCCGAGAAGCAGATGTTCAGCCGCGTCCCCGAGTACACCCCCGAGGCGGTGCCGGTGCCTCCGGACCTCGTGCCGCCGGACCAGACGGTGCTCACCGCGCTCTCGAGCGGGCAGGTGCTCCTGAACAAGCAGCAGATGGCGATGGAGCAGGCCATGCCGCTGCTGGAGCAGGCCTTCAAGGACCGCCCGTCCAAGGTGCTGTTCTTCAACGCCGAGGACGGGGCGAAGTACGGCATGGCGGTCCGGGTCCTCGACCTGGCGCGGCAGGCGGGCGTGAACACGAGCGGGATGATGACCGACCCGCCCATGGTGCAGAGCGAGCCGGCGCCGGGGACGGCGCCCGGCGAGCAGCCCGGGCCGGGCGCGCCGGCGGCGCCGGGGACGGCGCCGGCGCAGTAGGATCCGACCGCGGCTCAGGGGACCGCGGCCACCTCCGCGGAGACGAGCAGGTACCCCCCGGCGCGCTCGGCGCGAGGGTCGGTGAACGAGAGGACCAGGGGGGGAAGGCCGGGGTCCACGGTCGCCAGGTCGAGCGTGGGGAGCGGGAAGGCGCCGGCCGCGTCGGAGAGCAGCCGCGGGAGCAGGCTCCTCACCGCGCCCGCCACCAGGTCGCGAGCCATCGCGCGCGCCTGCGGCCGCGGCTCCCAGTTCGCGTCCCGCACCTCGACGTCCACGGCAGGCTCGCCCCAGGCCAGTCGAAGGCCCGCGGCGTCGGCCTCGATCCCGACCTGGAGGACCAGGGACAGCGTGCCCCTCACCTCCGCGCCGCCCCCGCCCGGCAGAGCGAGGTCGAAGTCCACGCCGCCCCACCCCAGGTCGAGCCCGGGTGCGCCGGCCTCGCGCGGCATGAGGACCGGGGGGAGGCGCGAGAAGACGGCGAGCCGCGCGCCAGGGAGCCCGAGGTCCACCCGCTGGGCGAGGTCGTCGGCGTCGAAGGCGCCGCCGAGCCAGGCGGCGTGGAGGATCTGGTTGACGACGTCCTCGGCGAGGCCCAGCTGCAGCGCCGCGCCTCCGAGGCCGGCGGCCGCTCCCGGGGACGAGCCCATCCGCATGGCGCCCGGCGTCCCCTCACCCACGTGCTCGGGCCGCGGCGCGACCGGGCGCACCTGGACGGCGCTGGCGAGGATGGCGCCGCCGGCCGCGAAGTCGACCGCGTCCACGCCGGCCTCGACGAGGAGCTCGACGCCGCCGAGCGAGGGCGGCAGCGTCGCGGTGGACCGGATCTCCGCCAGCGCCGCCAGCAGGCCCGAGAGCCTCCGGTCGAGGAGGTCCTGGACCGCGGCGCCGATGGCCTGCTGCACCGGCCCGCGCACCTGGGCGGCGATGGCGTCGCCGACGGCGCTGCCGAGCCCCGTCCAGTCGAGGAGCGGGCCGAGGTCGATGTCGAGGCGCAGGCCGGAGAGCGTGGCCTGCAGCGGGGCGAACGCCGCCGCCGGCCGGCCGGCGGCGTCGAGCCCCACCGCCGCCTGGCCCTCCAGCACCAGCGCGTCGGCGGCGGCGGCGCCGGTCACCGTCATCTGGGCGTCGCCGAGGCAGCCCGAGTCGACGTTCCCCATGACGGCGAGGGGCAGGCGCAGGCCGTGCACCGCGATGCGCATCGCGAACCCGCCGTCCACCAGTGCCAGCGAATCGACCGCGACCGCGGCGCGGGTCAGCGGTCCGGTCTTCCAGGCCTCGAAGCCGGTGCGCTTGTTCCGCTGGGTCCAGAAGACGCAGTCGTACGACGCGAGGTCCACGTGGCCGTCGCCGTCGGCGTCCGGGTCCGCCAGGCGGACGTCGCCGGCGGCCGCGTCCAGGTCCAGGCCCTGGAGGACGCGCTCGGCGATGGTGGCCACGTCGTCCGGCGTGCTCCGGTCGCCGTCGTCGGCGAAGGTCGGGCCGAGTACCAGGAGGAGGCCGCTCGGCGCGCGGGCGTCCGCATCTCCGGCCCCCAGGGCGAAGTAGTCGGGGCTCCGGATGAAGGCCTGGGCCAGGGCGCCCGTCTGGCCCGCGTCGTTCGCGACCTCGCCGCGGACGACGACGAGGCCGAGGCGCGCGGGCACGGCGACGCGAAAGGACTGGCAGCTTCCGGCGTCGTCGAGCGCCACCGGCGTCCCTGCGACGGTGAGCGCGGTCAGGGCGTGGGCCGGGTCGCAGGCCTGGCCGGCCAGCTCCACCGGAGAGGGGCCGGCACCTCCCTGGAGGAGGAAGGCGCCGGGCGACGGGACCGCGAGCGTGATCTCGGGGCCGGCGTAGCCCGGCGGCTCGGCGGGCGGCGGCGCCTTCCCGCCGCCGCATCCGGCGGCGACGGCGAGGGCCAGGGGGAGGACGTGGCGGTGTCGCATGTCGCCTGCCTTTCGACCTCAGGGCCGGTGCGAGTCCCAGGCGGGATCGCCGCCGACCTGCTGCCCGAGCCAGTCGAGCAGGGTCACGCCCTGCGCGAAGGCGGCCGGGCTGGCCAGCATCGTGTGGCTCGAGCCCGCGACGTAGAAGTAGCGGGCGTTGGGGCTCGGGTCGAAGACCTCGGCCGCGAGCTTCAGGAGGTCGGCCTGCAGCTCGTCGGGCCCGAGGAGGAAGTACCCGGCGATGACCCGGTCCTGGAGCGAAGACAGGAGCGCCAGGCGGTCGGACGGGTGGCGCGACGCCACCGCCACCAGCGCCGCGGAGAGGTCGCCGCGGCACGCCGCCGCGCAGAGGGGGTCGAGGACGCGGCCCAGCCCCCAGCTCGCGTACCAGGCGTCGAGCAGCGTCTGCGAGACCGCCCCGCGCCGGAGCGGCGGCCCCGAGTCGTCGAGGAGGAAGCCCTCGGCGGCGGGCCAGTAGTGGCGGAAGGTGTCGTAGTTCAGGAGGGCGCCGAAGCCGCCCGCCGAGGCGCCGGAGACGACCAGCCGCCGGGGCGCCGGAAAGGTGGCCGCGAGCCGCCGCGCGAAGGCGACGGCGTTGGCGTGGCCCACGTGGCGCCAGGTTCGCGCCCCGCCGGCCCCTGCGTAGGTGGCCACCCGGTCGCCGCCGTGGATGTCCCCGGTGCAGTAGGGCACGAAGACCAGCGCCGCGTCGGCGAACGGGTTGCCGGGCAGCGCGCGGTCGAGGATCGAGCCGGGCAGCGCCCCGGCGGCGAGCGCCTCGAACTGGGGGCGGCCGAAGGGGCCGCGGCTGGCGGTGCCCAGGACCTCGCAGGTGAAGTAGTCCCAGCAGGCGCCTCCGCCGTTCAGGAGCAGGAGCAGGTCGGGACCGCTCCCCGGGTTCACCGCGATCCCCGTGGGCGAGCCGTCCTCGCACGCCGAGTCGGGGAAGTCGACCCAGGTCCAGGCGCCGGGCGAGAGGCCGGCGATGGGCTCGCCCGCGGCGGGGAGCGCGTCCGGAGATCCGGAGGCGCCGCACGCCGCGAGGAGCAGCGCCGCCCCGAGGGGACCGGCGTCGCGGAGGCGATGACCCATCGCCGTCGATTGTAGTGAAGCCGGTGTGGTGTTTCCGCTCCCCGGCCCGGAAGAGCCTCGGCGATGTGTGCCGGGGCCCGACACCGGGAGGAGGGGGCGCCCGCGAGATCGTCATCCGAGCGATCGCAGCAGCGACTCCAGATCTTCCGGCCAGGGGCTCTCCACGCGGACGCGGGCGCCGCCTTCGGGCGGGTCGAAGCCGAGCCTCGCCGCGTGGAGCGCGTGGCGCTCGAGGCCGGGGAGCGCCGCGGCCTCGCCGCCGTAGAGCCGGTCCCCGACCACGGGGTGGCCGAGCCAGGCGAGGTGGGCGCGGACCTGGTGCATGACCCCGGTGACGATGCGGACCTCGACGAGCGTGTGCGCCGGGAGGCGGCGCACCACCTCGACGTGCGTCTCCGCCTCGCGCGGCGCGCCGGCGCCCTTTCCCGCCTGGCGGTCGGCGGCGAGCGCGTCGGGGACGGGGATGGCGCGGCTTCCTCGCTGCGCCAGCGGCACCGAGCAGACCGCGCCCGCCCCGAGGCGCCCGAGGACCGCGGCCAGGTAGACCTTCTCCACGGTCCGCGCGGCGAACTGCGCCCGGAGCGCCTCCCAGGCCTCGCGGTCCTTGGCGAAGAGGACGCAGCCGCTGGTCTCGCGGTCGAGGCGGTGGACGGCGCCGCCCTCGCGGGCCTCCGGGGAGGCGCGGGCGCAGGAGGGGTGACGGGCCGCCACCGCGTCCGCGAGCGCGCCCGGCTCGCCGGCGCGGAGCCGGTGCGTCGCCGTGCCCGCCTGCTTGTCGGCGACGAGCCAGCGATCCGACTCGGCGAGGACGAGCGGCGGGGCGCCGCCGGGCGCGGCGACGGGCTCGAGCTCGTCGAGCGCGACCTCGACCTCGGCGCCGGGGCGCGCCGGGTCGGAGGGCCGGGCGCGACGGCCCCCGACGCGCACCGCGCCCCGGCCGAAGGCCCGCTTCACGGCGGCGCGGCCGGCGCCCAGGGCGTCGGCCAGCGCCCGGTCGAGGCGACCGGCGGCACCGGCCGGGAGCCGGACGCGGCGCAGGTCCGGCTTCACGGCCGCGGCCCTCCGGCGCTCGCGGGCGCGGGCCGGGGCGCGGGCTGGTTCGATGGGGCGGCGCTGGTGTTCACCGGTCGGCGGCCTGCGCCCCCTTTTCCCCGGATCCGGTTCCCCTGGCAAGCGCGGCCGGTGGCGCGCTATGGGGGGAGGGGCGGCCCGCGCCGGGCCGCGGGGAGCGCCCGTGCCGCGGATCCTGACCCTGCCGGCGACGCCCGACGACGTGCGCGCGCTCTGCGTCGGCGACGAGGTGCTGGTCCGCGGCCGGCTGGTCACCGCTCGCGACGCGGCGCTGCGCGCCCTCGCCGCCGCGGACGACCCGCGCTTCCGCGCCATGGCCCAGGGCCGGCTCGTCTACCACTGCGGACCGGTGGTGGCGCGCGATCCGGACGGCTCGTGGCGCTTCGTGGCCGCGGGCCCGACGACCTCCTCGCGGATGGAGCCGTGGCAGGCGGACGTCATCGCCCGCTACGACCTGCGCGGCGTCGTCGGCAAGGGCGGGATGGGCCGGCGCACGCTCGAGGCGCTCCGCGACCGCGCCGCCTACCTCCACGCCGTGGGCGGGCTGGCGGTGGTGCTGGCGCGGACGGTGGTCCGGGTCCACGGCGTCCACCGGCTCGAGGAGCTCGGCGTCTCCGAGGCCATCTGGGACATCGAGGTGCAGGACTTCCCGGCGGTGGTCACGATGGACGCGCACGGGACGAGCCTCCACGAGCGGCGCGAGGCCGAGCCCGAGAACCTGGCGCGCCAGCTCATGGACCGGGGGACGTAGCCAGCGCCCGCCGCGCCACCGCCGCCCCCTCCGCGCCGGGGCCCGCGGACAGGTAGCGCCGGAGATCCTCGCGGCCGCGGGCGGCGTCGGCGAACTCCGGGTCGCAGAGGCGCAGCAGCCCGACGGCGAGGAGCGCCTCGGCGTCGGGCGTCGGCGCGAGGCGCTCGAACCGCTCGGCGAAGGCCAGCAGGCGCCGCCGCCCCTCGCTGCCGGCGCCGAGCCCCCGGGCCTCGGGGTGACAGAGCGCCCGGGCGGCGCCCCCGGCCGCCTCGGCGAGCCTGGCGCGCTCGGCCGCCTCGAAGCTGGTGGGGTCCCGGACCGCGAAGTAGTCGTCGAGGGCCGTCGAGGCCAGGGGCTCGAGCGCGAGCCGCGCCCGCTCCCGCGGTCCCGGCGCCTCGCCGGCGGGATAGGCGAGCTGGACCAGCCCCGCGGGGACGAGCTCGTAGCCAAGCGCCCAGCTGTCGTCGCTCGTGCCCAGGAAGGCGACCGGCCGCCGGCCGGCGAGGTGGTCGAGCCAGAGGAGGTTCCTCGTCCCCGGCAGGCCCGAGTAGCGGTCGTCGGACGGGGCCACGAGCCAGGGGTAGCGCAGCTCCGACCGCGAGCGCGCGAAGAGCGCCGAGGGGTCGGCGACCGGCTCGACGGCGGCGATCTCCCGCGGCGACGCCAGCAGCTGGCCGTCCTCCAGCAGGAGGGCCACCAGGCCTCCGGGCCTCGGCACCGCGAGCCCGTCGAGGACCCGCCCGTCCCGCATGTGGATGCGCTCGCCCCGGCCCAGGGGCGGGAGGAGCTCCGGGTGCAGCCGGCGGATGCGGCGCACCGACCAGTCGTAGCTCAGCAGCTCCTGGTCCACGACGGCGACGTCCGGGCGCAGCCCCTCCACGCGGGTGAGGTACTCGAGCGCGTGGCGCTCCACGTCGCCCTTGGTGAAGAGGACGGCGCGCGGCGGGAGGCTCGAGAGGATGGCCCGGCCCAGGTTCTCGGCGAAGCGGTTGCCGCGCTGGCTCGCGAGCCGCGCGTGCGCCGCCAGGGGCCAGGCGATGGCGGCGGCTGCGGCGGCCGGGCCGAGCAGGCGCGCCCAGGCGCGGCGCGCCCCGGCTCCTTCCCGGGCGAGCCTCGCCCCCGCCCGCTCCAGCGCCGCCGCCCCCAGGCCGGCGAGGAGCGCCAGGACGACCTCGGGGAGGACGTAGAAGCGCTCGACGACGCCGCGGTGGAACGGGTCGCCCGACGGGAAGCCGACGCGGGTGAAGAACAGGCCCTGCAGCAGCGCGAACCCGGCGAGCGCGGCGGCCAGGGCGCGGCGCCGGGCCACCTCGGCGAGCCCGAGGACGGCGAGGAGAAGGCCGACGGGCCCGAGCCCGGAGGGGAGCGACCCGAGGAAGACGAGGCCGTGGCCCAGGTCCGGGCGGAGGCCGGCCTGGGCGGGGTCGAGCCGGAAGGTCCCGTAGTCGGCGCGGAGGACGTGTCGCAGGAAGCCCCGCAGCGTGTCGGCCTCACCCCAGACCAGCGCGCGGTCCGAGCCGGTGGCGATGGGGAGGTGGAGCAGCGGGAGGAGGCCGGCGGCGGCCGCGAGCCCGATCCAGAGGAGGTCGCGGCGGCCAAGCGCGAAGGGGCGGCGCTCCGCCAGCCCCAGGCGCGGAGCGCCGCGTCCGGCCTGGACGAGGAGGACCACCAGCAGGAGGGGGGCGAGCAGCAGCACCAGGGTGTGGTGGTGCGAGACCAGGGCCGCCGCGAGGAAGGCGAGGACCGCGAGGGGCCAGCTCCCCGGCGGCGCGCCGGCGCCGTCGGGCCGGGTCGCGGCTCGCTCCTGGACCGCGGCGAAGGCCCACAGGGCCAGGGCCGCGAGCAGGGCGTTCGGCGCGAAGGCCTCCGCCACCACCGCGACCTTCCAGGTGGGCGCCGCGAAGGCGAACGCCCAGGCTCCCGCGAGCGCCCCCCACCGCGAGCCGGCGAGGCGGCGCAGCGCCAGCGCCAGGGCGGCGGCCGCCCCGGCGGCGCAGACCGCCGAGAGGAGGTTGAGCCGCCAGGCGACCCCGCCCAGGGGAAGGAGCTGCATCCAGGCGCGTCCCGCGAGGACGTAGAGGGGGTAGCCCGGCGGGTGGGCCACCCCCAGGGTGGCGGCCGCGGCGATGAGCTCGCCGGAGTCGCCGGCCGGGACGGTGGGGTTCAGGGTGGCGGCGTAGGCGGCGAGCGGCGGCAGCGCCGCGGCCGCCGCGAGCCAGCCGTCGCCCGGGCGGCGCGCCGCGGCCACGGTCAGCTCCCCTCCTCCTCGTCGAGCCCGCGCAGCGGCCGGGCGCGGCGCCGCTCCGGGGGCGAGCGCATGGGCATCACGCCCTGGAAGAGCTGGCGCTCGGTGTACAGCTGCCGGCCGCCGCGGGCGGCCCTCGCGCCCGGCCGCTCCAGCCACATGCGCACCCGGACCTCGCCCTCGTGGGCGAAGGGGGCCAGCAGCGACTCCGGCGCGCGGGCCAGGTATGCCTCGAGAAGCGGCCGGATGCGCCGCCCGTAGGCGGATGGCTCGAGCTCGCGGTGCCGGCGCCCGACGTGCAGCGTGCCGTCGAAGCGGGTGGAGGCGTGGTAGATCTCGTGGAGGACGGTGGCGACGCGCTCCCGGGGCGTCGAGTCGATGAACCAGCGCGGCCTCAGGGTGACGACGTAGCGGACGCGCCGCCCGCGGAGGGCGATGGCCGGGCGGCCGGGGGCCGGCGCCGCGCCGCGGATGGTGGCCCGGGAGGCGCGGCGCGCCTCCCCGGCGACGACGAGGATGCGCGAGGCGCGCACGTGGGCCAGAGCCGGAACGCGGCGCGCCAGGTCGCGCACCAGCCGCCGCACCGCCAGCGTGATGTTGGGCCGACGGCTCACTTTCTCAGGTACTTCATCTCGCGGACCAGGTCGGCGTTCTCCGGGTCGACGGCCAGGCCGCGCCGCAGGTGTCTCTCGGCGAGCGGGATGTCGCCGGCGATCTTCGCCATCTGCCCGAGGAAGAGCCACCCGGCCATGCAGCGGGGCACCCTCTTCAGGGCGGTCTCGATCTCCTGGCTGCTCTCCGCGAGCTGCTGGCGCCGGTCCTGCGAGAGCAGGAAGCGCACCCAGGCGCGCCAGACGAAGAACTCCGGCTCGTCGGCGTTCATCTTGATGGCCTTCTCGATCTCCTCGAGCGCCTGCGGGTACTGCCGCCCCTTCACGAGGACCGTGGCCCGCTGGAAGACGTTCTCGGCCTCCAGGATGGCGGCGACGTCGAGGTCGGCGGCGCCTCCGGCCAGCTCGTCGAGGTACTGCCGGCGCCGGGCCTCGTCGGAGAGCACGCCCCAGGCCTCTCCGATGCGGGCGAAGAGGTCGGCGCGGACCTTCCTCGCCTCGGGAGGGTCGTCGGGCGCCGAGGCGTCGGGGTGCCAGGCCCGCGCCAGCGCGAAGTAGGCGGCCTTCACCTGGGCCAGCGGCGCCTCCCGCTTCACGCCCAGGACCTGGAAGTGGTCGGCGCCGGCCATCCCCTGCAGCGCCTCCCGGAGTGAGGCGAGGTCGGACCGGGGTGCATGGTGGCCCGGGCTCGAGGTCGAGCCGGGCCTCGCGGCGGGGGCGGGTCTCGCGGGCGCTCCCCCCTCGCCCTGTACCTTCTTCGCGCTCGCGGTCGTGGCCGGCTTCGCGGGCGCGGCCGGCTTCGCGGCCGGGCTCGATGCTCCCGGTCGGGGCGAGGGGGCGGTCGGCTTCGCGGCCGTGGTCGCGGTCGGGGTCGGCGCCCACGCCAGCAGGTCGCACTCCCCGAGGAGCAGGGCAACCCGCAGGAGCACGTCCCCCTCCCCTGCCGCCGCCTGCGCCACCTCGCCCAGCGTCCGCGAGCCGTCGAGCATGCCGGCGAGCCGGATCTCCTGCGCCGTGAGCCGGAGGTCGCCGATGGGCACCCGCCCTCCCGTCGGGGTCGGCGCCAGGGCGAGCCGCGGGGCGAGCCGCTGGCGCAGCGCCAGGCCGTCGAGGCGCCGGGCGGCGTCGCAGAGCATCCCGAAGCGCGCGCCCAGGGGGAACGAGGATCCCGGCGCCGCCGCGCCCGGCTCCCAGCTCCAGCGGCCCTTGTCCTGCTGCAGCGCCCGCGCGAAGAGGCCGCAGCCGTGCTCCTGGAGGACCTGGAAGATCCGCGCCGGGTCGACGATGCGGAGAGCGGCGAGCGCCGAGACCACGTCGCCGCCGTACCCCTCCTTCACCGTCTCGGCCTCCGCCACCTGCTCCTCGCGGACGACGCCCTTCCGGACCAGGAAGGCGCCCACGTGCTCCACCGCGTCGCTCGAGGCGACGTGGTGGGGAACGCCCTTCTTGAAGGTCACCTGGTACCGGGCCGCTCCGGCGTCCAGGGTCAGCCTCCCGTCGGCCTGGTTCGCGGCGGCGAGGTAGGCGAGGCGCAGGGCGCTCGTGCCCTCGAGGGCTCCCTCGAGGCGGAGCGCCGCGGCGATGGCGGCCTCGGGCGTGACCTCCGTGGCCTGGCCGGTCGCGGAGGTGAAGGAACCCGGCCGCTTCAGGACCGGGGGTTCCTGGGGGCGATCGCTCACCGGCGAAAACGTACCACGGGAGCGGGCCGGGTCGGTTCGCAGCCCGCGGCCGCGGCGTCACAGCACCACCGTCTCCCGGTACTCCCCGAACACCTCGCGCATCGCGTCGGCGATCTCGCCGAGCGTCGCCTCGGCCTTCACCGCCGCGACCACCCGCGGCATGAGGTTCTCGGTCCCGCGGGCCGCCTCGCGGACGGCGTCCACCGCCTGCCGCGCCGCAGCCGAGCTCCGGCGGGCGCGGAAGGCGCGGAGCCGGGCCACCTGCCGTTCCTCCAGCGCCGGGTCGACCCTCATCACCGGCACCGGCGGGTCCTCGGCGCGGTAGGCGTTCACGCCCACCACCACCTGGTCCTTCGACTCCACCCGGCGCTGCCAGGCGTAGGCCGCGTCCTGGATCTCCTTCTGCACGAACCCGGTGGAGATCGCCTCCACCATCCCGCCCATCTCGTCGATGCGGCGGAGGTAGGCTTCGGCCCGCTCCTCGATCTCGTCGGTCATGCGCTCCAGGTACCAGGCTCCGCCGAGCGGGTCGACGACGTCGGCCGCCCCCGACTCGGTGGCGATGATCTGCTGGGTGCGCAGGGCGATGCGCACCGATTCCTCGGTGGGCAGCGCCAGCGCCTCGTCGCGGGAGTTCGTGTGCAGCGACTGCGTCCCGCCGAGCACGGCCGCCAGCGCCTGGAGCGTGACCCGCACCACGTTGTTGTCGGGCTGCTGGGCGGTGAGCATCGACCCGGCGGTCTGGGTGTGGAAGCGCAGCATCATCGAGCGCGAGTCCCTGGCCCGGAAGCGCTCCTTCATGATCCGCGCCCAGAGCCGCCGCGCGGCGCGGAACTTGGCCACCTCCTCGAGGAGGTTGTTGTGGGCGTTGAAGAAGAACGAGAGCCGCCCGGCGAAGGCGTCCACGTCGAGCCCGGCGCGCAGCGCCGCGTCCACGTAGGCGATCCCGTCCCCGAGGGTGAACGCGACCTCCTGCACCGCGGTCGAGCCGGCCTCGCGGATGTGGTAGCCGCTGATCGAGATCGGG
>DATBLK010000380.1:0-6706 GCA_036555405.1 Anaeromyxobacteraceae bacterium | reverse complement strand
GGCGTGATGGTCGGCTACAACCGCCCGCCGCGCGCCGGCCGCGGCTCGTGCATCTTCCTGCACGTGTGGGACGGCCCCCGCTCCGTCACCGCGGGCTGCACGGCCATGGACGAGGCCGCGCTGCGCTCGGTCGCCGAGTGGCTCGACCCGGCGCGCCGCAGCGTCGTGGCGCTGCAGCCGGAGAGGCGTTGAGCCCGCTCCGCTTCCCCGCGCTCGCAGAGGAGCGACTTGCGAACGGAGCCGCCCTGGTGGTGGCGCGCCGCCCGGGCGTCCCCCTCACGGCGGTCCGGCTCCTCGTCGCCGCCGGCTCGGCGCACGACCCCGCGAGCCGCCACGGCCTGGCCCACCTCGTCGCGGTCGCGGCCCGGCGCGGCACGCGCCGGCGGAGCCGCCGCGCGCTCGAGGAGGCCGCCGAGAACCTGGGCGCGGAGCTCGGCTCGGCCTGCGACGACGACTCCAGCACCTTCGGCCTGTCGGCTCCGGCCGAGTACCTGCCGCGCCTCCTCGACCTCGTCGTCGAGGCCGCGACCGAGCCCGCCTTCCCCGGCCCCGAGGTGGAGCGGCTCCGGCGCCGGGTGCTCGCCGGGATGGCGCACCTCCTCGACGAGCCCGCCGCGGTCGCCGACCGCGCGCTCCTGGGCGCCGTCCACGGCGACCACCCCTACGGCCACCCCGTCGACGGCCGGGTGGCCCACATCCGGCGTACCCGGCGGGCCGACCTCGCCGCCTTCCACCGGCTCCACTACGCGCCCGCCGCCACCACGCTGGTGGTCGTGGGCCCCGTGGACCCGGAGGGCGCGCTGGCCCTGGGGCGCCGCCGCCTGTCCCGCTGGCGACCCGCCGCGGCGCCGCCGCCCGAGCTCCCGGCGCCGCGCCCGCCGGCCCGGGCGGTGCTGGTCGTCGACAAGCCCGACCTCACCCAGACCCAGATCCGCATCGGCTGCGCCGCCTTTCCGCGCCGCTCGCCCCTTCACTTCGCCTCCCTGGTCGCCAACGCCGCCTTCGGGGGCGGTTTCACCTCGCGGCTGGTGGAGGCGGTCCGGGTGAACCGCGGGCTGAGCTACGGCGTCCGCAGCCGCTTCTCCGCCAGCCGCGCCGGAGGCCTGTTCGCCATCTCCTCCTTCACCAAGAACGAGACCGCGGGCGAGCTCGTCGAGGTGGCGCTCGCCGAGGCGGAGCGCTTCGCCGCCGAGGGGCCCGCGCCCGACGAGCTGGCGCGCGCCCAGGCCTGGCTCTGCGGCCTCTTCCCCCTCTCGCTGGAGACGCACGACCAGGTGGCGGAGCGCATCGCCGACCTCCGGCTCCACGGGCTCGAGGTCTCCGAGGTGACGGGATACCTCGAGCGGATCCGCGCCGTCGACGCCTCCGCCTGTCGCGAGGTGGCGCAGGCCTCCTTCCCGGTGGGACGCGGCGTGGTCGTGGCCGTGGGACCGGCCCGGACGGTCGCTCGCCGGCTGGAGCGCCACGGCCCGCTGACCGTGATCGCGGCGCGCCGGACGGTGTAGTGGTGGAGGTCCTCCACCTCGACGCCCACCTCGCCGCGGTGGCCAAGCCCCCGGGCCGCCTCGTCATCCCCGGCCGCGGGCCGCCGGAGCCGTCCCTGCGCCAGGACGTCGAGGCTCGCCTCGGTCCGGTCTGGGTGGTGCACCGGCTCGACCGCGGCACCAGCGGGCTGCTGCTCTTCGCGCGGAGCGCGGAGGTCCACCGCGCCCTCAACCTGGCCTTCGACCGCCGGGAGGTGGAGAAGGTGTACCTGGCGGTGGTCCGCGGCCCCATCGAGGCCGAGCTGCGAGTCGAGGTTCCCCTCGCTCCGGCCCGGCGCGGGCGGATGCGCCCCGGTCGCCGGGGCGAGACCGGCGCGCGCCCCGCCGCCACCGCCTTCCGGGTCGTGGAGCGGCTGGCGCGGCCCGAGGCCGCGGCGCTGGTGGAGGCGCGGCCGGAGACCGGGCGGACCCACCAGATCCGCGTCCACCTCGCCTGGGCGGGCGCCCCGCTGTGCTTCGACCCGGACTACGGCCCGCGCCAGCCGATCCGCGACGCGGCCGGGGCCGTGGTCCTCGACCGCACGCCGCTCCACGCCTGGCGGCTGGCGCTGCGCCACCCCGCCACCGGCGCTCCCCTCCGCCTCGAGGCCCCGCTCCCCGCCGACCTCGAGCGCCTCCTCGCCTGGGCGCGCCGCCCCTAGGCCTTGCCGTGCACCAGCACCCGCACGGCGCTGCGGAAGGTGACCTCCAGCTTGCCCCCGTCCTTCAGGGCCGTGACCAGCCCGGTCCCGAAGACGGGGTGCTCGATCACCTGGTCGAGGGCGAAGCGTCCCTGGGGCGAGTAGGGCGCGGCCCGGGCGAGGTCCCTGGACCGCAGCAGGTCGTCGAAGGAGAGGGTGCGGGTGCGGGCGCGAGGCGCGCGGGTCGCGGCGGCGGAGGAGGCGCCCGGCGGGCTCCGCCAGGCGTGAACCGCGTGGCAGGTGTTGCACTCCACGCGGACCGGCCGCTGGCCGACCATGGCGTGGACGGTGTGGGCCAGGAGCAGGCCGCACCGCGTGCAGAAGGCGTCGACCTCGCCACCGACCCGGGCCATGAGGCGAGCGAGTATAGCGGAGCGCCGGGCCGCGAAGTTGACCCTCGCCGCCTTCCCTGCGACCTTCGGCCGCGTGAGGGGCCTCCGCGCGTCCTTCGAGGACTTCGGTCAGATGCTCCTCTTCGGCCTCGACGCCCTGCGCTGGGCGGTGCGGCCGCCCTTCCGCCCCGAGCTGATCCTGGCGCAGATGGCGGCCATCGGGGTGGGCTCGGCCTTCATCGTCTCCACCACCGCGGTCTTCAGCGGGATGGTGCTGGCCCTCCAGGGCAACTACGCGCTCCGGCAGTTCGCCGCCGAGGGGTACGTCGGCGGCTCGGTGGCCATCAGCCTGGTGCGGGAGCTCGGCCCGGTCCTCACCGCGCTCATGGTCATCGGCCGCTCCGGGAGCGCCATCGCCACCGAGATCGGGACGATGCGCGTCACCGAGCAGATCGACGCCATGGAGACCATGGCGGTGAACCCGGTCCACTACCTGGTGGTGCCGCGGCTCCTGGCCTCGCTCGTCGTCTACCCGCTGCTGACGATGATCTTCGACGTCCTCGGCTACTTCGGCGCCTGGGTCATGGGCATCTTCGTCGCGGCCATCCCCGAGGGGCCGTTCATCGAGCACACCCGCACCTTCGTCGACCCGCCCGACATCCTCCACGGCCTGGGGAAGTCGATCATCTTCGGAGGGGTGGTGGCCGTCATCACCTGCTGGCGGGGCTTCGCCGCCAGCGGAGGCGCGCGGGGCGTGGGGGAGGGGACGACCCGGGCCGTGGTGATGAGCTGCATCGCCATCCTGGTCGTGGACTACGCCTTCACCCTCGTCTCCGTCGGATCCGGGCGCTAGGGGTCGGCCGTGATCGAGGTCCAGGGCCTCTGGAAGGCGTTCGGCGACAACCAGGTGCTCCGCGGGATCGACCTGCGGGTCGAGGCCGGGACCACGTTCGTGGTCCTGGGGAGCTCGGGAAGCGGCAAGACCGTCCTCATGAAGCACGTCATCGGCCTGCTGAGACCCGATCGCGGGACGGTGCGCGTCGACGGGATCGAGATCCCGACCCTCTCCGGCAAGACGCTCACCGAGGCCCGCCGGATGTTCGGGATGGTGTTCCAGGGGGCGGCACTCTTCGACTCGATGACGGTCCTGGAGAACGTCGCCTTCCCGCTGCACGAGCGCCAGCGCAGCCTCCCGGCCGCCGAGCTGCGCCGGCGGGTGGTGGCCAAGCTCAAGGTGGTGGACCTCGGCGAGGAGGTGCTGGACCTCTTCCCGGCCCAGCTCTCCGGCGGCATGCGCAAGCGCGTGTCCCTGGCGCGCGCCCTGATCCACGAGCCGCGCGTGGTCCTCTACGACGAGCCCACCACCGGCCTCGACCCCATCACCACCGCCTACGTCGACGACATGATCGTCGCGGCCAAGAAGCGGCTCGGCGTCACCAGCATGGTCATCAGCCACGACATCGCCAGCGCCTTCAAGGTGGCCGACCGGCTGGCCGTCCTGTACGATGGCCGCATCGCGGCCCAGGGGACGCCCGAGGAGGTGCGCCGCAGCGGCGACCCGTTCGTGCAGCGGTTCCTCGCCCTCTGGTTCGAGAAGCAGTAGCCATCCATGGCCAAGCCTCTCCTCAACAAGGCGCTCGCGGTGGGACTGCTGGTCGCGATCGCGGGCGCCGGATTCCTGGTGGCCTTCACCTTCTTCAAGAAGGGCGGCTACGCGGAGCAGGACAGCTACCGGGTGTTCGTCCTCTTCGAGGACGCCACCGGCCTCACCTGGAAGAGCCGCGTGCAGATCGCCGGCATCCAGGTGGGCGAGGTGGAGCAGATCTCGCTGCAGGCCCAGCGCGCGCGCCTCGACCTCCGCATCCGCAAGGAGGTGGACCTCCGCGCCGACGCCTGCGTGACCAAGCGCTTCCCCTCGGCGCTCCTCCCCGACGCCATCCTCGACGTGGCGGGCGGGAGCGACAAGGCCCCCTCGCTCCGCGACCTCCCCGAGGCGGAGCGCCAGGTGAAGTGCGTGAACGAGGGCGTCACCGTCTCCAAGCTCCTCGAGTCGCTGCAGAAGATCTCGGCCGACATCTCGGTGGTCTCCGGGGAGCTCGCCCAGACCGTGGGCGGCACCCAGGGCTCGATCCGGCAGGTCATCGAGAACCTGGCCCGCATCAGCCAGAACCTCGACCTGGCCGTCAGCGAGAACAGCGGGAAGCTCTCCTCGATCCTCGACAACGCCAACAGCTTCACCGGCACGCTCGCCGGGGTCGCCGCGGCGGACAAGGAGCGCTACCGGGCCATCGCCCGGAACACGGAGGACGCCAGCGCCCGGCTGGTCGCCATCCTGACGTCGCTGCAGGACATCGTCGGCACCGACGGGCGCGCCGACCTGAAGGAGTCGGTCGGAAGCGCCCGGGCCGCTCTGGAGAAGCTGAACCGCAGCCTGGAGGACGTCCAGAAGGCCACCGAGCGCATCGCCGAGGGGAAGGGCGTGGCGGGGAAGCTCCTCGCCGACGAGCGGCTGGGGGAGAAGGTGGGCTCGGCGCTGGAGGGGCTCTCCGGCTACGTCGAGCGGGTGACCAAGCTGCAGCTCCAGATCCAGCTCCGCTCGGAGTGGCTGCTCAACCAGAAGGGCGCCAAGACCTACGCCGGCATCCACTTCATCCCGCGGGAGGACAAGTACTACATCCTGGAGATCGTGAACGACCCGCGCGCCGCCTCCACCACCACGGTCGAGAGGGTGACGACGGAGCAGGGGGGGGTCACGACCACCGCCACCACCACCAAGCAGCTCTACGACCAGCGGCTGCGCTTCTCCTTCCAGTTCGCCAAGCGATACGGGCCCGCGACGTTCCGCATCGGCGTCATCGAGAGCTCGGGCGGCGTCGGGGCCGACCTCCACCTCCTCGGCGACGACCTGAAGTTCAGCGTGAACCTCTACCAGTTCTCCCGCCCGGAGGGCGACTGCGTGCCACCGCCGCCCCCGGGGGGCACGTGCCCGGGCGCGAGCTGGTTTCGCACCAAGGTCTGGGTCGACTACCGCTTCCTCAAGTACTTCTACGCCACCGCAGGCGGCGACGACGTCCTCAACACCTGGAAGAGCGGTCGCTACCCGGGCGGCCCCAGGTTCTCCATCGGCCGCGACGTGTTCGTGGGCGGGGGCCTGGTCTTCACCGACGACGACCTGAAGACGCTGTTCCTGGTCGGCGGCAGCGCCGTGAGCGGCGCCACCAGCAGCGGCGGCGGAGTGCGCTAGCCGGCGATGGGCCGGGAGCGAGGAGGAGTGGAGGTCGTGCCCGAGCGCCGCTGCCCGGTGTGTCGCCGCCCCGCCGCCCCGCGGGCCTCGAACGGGGCCTTTCCGTTCTGCTCCGACCGCTGCCGCCTCGTCGACCTGGGCCGCTGGCTCGGCGAGGAGTACCGCGTCCCCGCCGGTCCGGCAGGCGACGGCGGACCGGCAGGGGAGGGAGGCGAGAAGCCGTGAAGCCCGTCCTCTACTTCGTGAGAGCCCTGCCCGGCGCCCGCCTCGAGCCGCTCCGGGAGCTCTTCGAGATCCGCGGCAACGCGCCCCGCCCGCCGCCCCGCGAGGAGTGGCTGCGGCAGGCGGCGGGCGCGGCGGTGCTGGCGCCCACCTACCTCGACGCCATCGACGCCGCGGTGCTCGACCTCCTGCCGACCGTGCGCCACGTCGCCTCCTACGGGGTGGGCCTGAACCACGTGGACCTCGCCGCCTGCCGGGCCCGCGGCGTCCTGGTGACGAACACCCCGGGCGTCCTCGCCGACGCCACCGCCGACATGGCGATGGCGTTGCTCCTCGCCGCCGCGCGGCGGGTCGCCGAGGGCGACCGCGCCGTGCGGGCCGGACGCTGGCGCGAGAACGACCCCGGCTTCATGCTCGGAACCGGCATCACCGGCAAGACGCTGGGCCTCGTGGGGATGGGCCAGATCGGGCAGGCGATGGTCCGTCGGGCCGCGGGCTTCGGGCTCCGCCTGCTGTACGCCGCGCCCCGCGACATGGGCGTCCCCGGCGCGGAGCGCGTGCCGCTCGAGCGCCTCCTCGCCGAGTCGGACTTCGTCTCGCTCCACTGTCCGCTCACCCCCGGGACGCGCGGACTCATGTCCCGGGAGCGCATCCGCTCGATGAGGGCCGGGGCGGTGCTGGTGA
>DATBLK010000373.1:0-3241 GCA_036555405.1 Anaeromyxobacteraceae bacterium | reverse complement strand
GGGGAGGGAGACGCGATGAACGAAACCGCACAGACGAGGCCGTCGCGCGTGCTCGTGGTGGACGACGAGCCGACGCTGCTCAAGGCGCTCGAGGCGCTCCTCCGCAAGAAGGGGTACGACGTGACCGGCCTCGAGTCGCCGATCGCGGCGACCCAGCGGCTCGCGCAGGAGGACTTCGACGTCGCCCTCCTCGACGTGAAGATGCCGGAGCTCTCCGGCCTGGAGCTGCTCACCGCGGTGAAGCACCGACGCCCGGAGGTGGAGGTCATCATGATGACCGGCCACGCCACGGTGGAGACGGCGCTGGCCGCGGTGAAGGCGGGGGCCTACGACTACCTCACCAAGCCCTTCGAGGACGTCGAGCTCGTGGCCCGCGCCGTGGCCAAGGCGGCCGAGCGCAAGCACCTCTTCGACCGGAACCGGCAGCTGGAACGGGAGCTCCGGGAGAAGGAGGGCACCGCCGGCGACGGGATCGTCGGGACCTCGGGCGCCATCCGGGACGTCATCCGGATGATCGACGCCGTGGCCTACAGCGCCGCCACGGTGCTCATCACCGGCGAGAGCGGCACCGGAAAGGAGCTGGTGGCCCGCGGCCTCCACAACAAGAGCCCGCGCCGCGCCCACCCCTTCGTGGCCCTGAACTGCGGGGCCCTCACCGAGACCCTGCTCGAGAGCGAGCTCTTCGGCCACGTGAAGGGCGCCTTCACCGGAGCCCAGCGGGACCAGAAGGGGCTCTTCGACGCCGCTGACGGCGGGACCATCTTCCTCGACGAGATCGGCGACATCCCCCCGGCGACGCAGGTGCGCCTGCTCCGCGTGCTGCAGGAGGGCGAGATCAAGCGGGTCGGGTCGGCCGACGCCATCCGCGTGGACGTCCGCGTCATCGCCGCCACCCACCGCGACCTCCCCAAGCTCGTGAAGGCCGGAAGGTTCCGCGAGGACCTCTTCTACCGGCTCAACGTCATCGCCATTCCCCTGCCGTCGCTGCGGGACCGCATCGAGGACGTTCCGCTCCTCGCCCACCACTTCCTGCGCCGCTACACCGAGCGGCTGGCGAAGAAGGTGAAGACGCTGTCGCCGGAGGCGGTGGAGCTGCTCTGCGGCTATCGCTGGCCGGGCAACGTCCGCGAGCTGGAGAACGCCATCGAGCGAGCGGTCGTGCTCTCGCGGGGCGAGTCCATCACCCCGGTCGACCTGCCGCCGGCGATCACCGGCCGCACCGCGCCGCTCATCCGCGACATTCCGGCCGGAGCCGACGAGTCGGCCTGGCTCACGATGAGCTACGCCACCGCCAAGGAGCAGGCGCTGCGCCGCTTCGAGAAGATGTACGTCGAGGCCCTGATGAAGGCCTGCGACAACAACATCTCGGCGGCGGCTCGCAAGGCGGGCATGGACCGCTCCAACTTCAAGCGCGTGCTGAGGAAGTACCGCCAGGACGTCGAGGCGGACAACGGCGACGACGAGCCGGTCCGCGCGCAGGCGTAGGTCCGCGGCTACTCCGCCGGGACCACCGCCGCGGGCGGGAGCGCCGGGCGCACGCCGACCGGGCGGACGGGCCTCCACGGCCGCGCCGCGACCACGGGCGCGGGGCCGGGCGGCGGGGGGCCCTCGTCGTAGGCCGGCCAGCTCCGGGGCGCAGCCGCTCCCGCCGGCTGCGCCTGCCGCGGCGCGGACGTGGCGGGAGGAGCGGGCGGGGCTGGCGGCGGGACGATCGGCTCTCCGCGCCGGGCCTCGAGCGCGAGCGCGCTCGCCTGGGTCGGCGGCGGAGCTCGCCGCTCCACCTCCGCGCGGACCAGGGGGCGGGAGGGCGCCGGGCGAAGCACGCGCGCGCCGACGACGCCCACCGCGGCCAGGGTGAGGACCGTCGAGGCCGCCGCGCCGATCTGGAGGAGCCGCCCGGTCATTCAGGAGATCCCGGCGAGGCACGGCGCGCGCGTCCCGGAGAGAGGGGAGCGCTCGGGAAGAGGGGGCCGGCGGGTGCGGTGCTACCCGGGTGCGCAGCCAGGCGCGCCCGGGCTCCCGCGAGGTGCGGTGTTTCGCGGGCTTCGCGTCCGCGCCGCGCGGCTCTGGGCTCCACCGGAGCGCTCACGGCGGGACGGGGAGCAAGACGAGGACCAGCGGGATCAGGCCGCCCGCCTCGCCGGATCGGGCCGCACGTCGACGGTGCGCATCCCGCCCTCGCCGAGGAGGCCCAGCGCCAGCGCCCGCGGCGCGCCGAGCACCATCGCCCGCGAGAGGTCGTCCACCGTCACCACCGGCTCCCCGTTCGCCGAGACCACCAGGTCGCCGGCGCGCACGCCGCCGCGCGCGGCGGGCGCGCCGGCCTCGACCTCGACGACGCGCAGGGCCCGAGGCCGGGCGAGGTCGCGGGCCAGGCCCGGAGCGAGATCCTCCCCGCGGAGGTGCACGCCGAGGAAGGGGCGCCGCACCTCGCCGGCGCACAGGAGGACGGCCGCGACCCAGCCGGCGGTCCGGGCGGGAACGGCGAAGGCCATCCCGTGGGCCCAGGGGAGCATGGCGGTGGTGACGCCGACGACGCGCCCCTCGGCGTCGAGCAGCGGGCCGCCCGAGTTCCCGGGGTTCACGGCGGCGTCGGTTTGCACCAGGTCGTCGAAGGGAGCGCCGTCCGGCGTCGGGAGGTTCCGGTGGAGGGCGGAGACCACGCCGAGCGAGACCGAGCGCTCGAAGCCCAGCGGGTTGCCGATCGAGAGGACGATCTCGCCGACGGCGAGCCTGCGGGACTCGTCGAGCGGCAGGGGCGGCAGCCCGCGCCGGTCGGCGCGGAGCACGGCGAGGTCGGTGCGGGGGTCGACGCCCACGACCTCGGCCTGCGAGCGCTCGCCGCCCGGGAGGCGGACCGCGAGCGGGCCGCGGCGGGCCACGTGGGCGTTGGTCAGGACGTAGCCGTCGGGTGCCAGGACGAGGCCGGAGCCCTGGCCGCGCCGGCGCTCGACGCCCACCACCGACGGCGCCGCCGCCGCCACCAGGCGGGCGAGGTCCCGGGACAGGTCGGCCAGGGCGGTCACGGACGGCCCCCGGTCTCGCCGCGGGCGCCGACCGGGATGGGGAGCTCGGTGGCCGCGCCGGCGCGCCAGAGGCGGGCCCGGAGGGCGCCTCCGATGCGCTCGGGCTCGAGGAAGGGGAGGAGGTCGGAGGCGTGCGCCACCGGGCGGCCCTCGACGGCGAGGATGGCGTCCCCGAGCAGGACGCCCGCCCGGTCGGCCGGGCTCCCCGGCTCGAC
>DATBLK010000353.1:0-4658 GCA_036555405.1 Anaeromyxobacteraceae bacterium | reverse complement strand
GTGGCGACGCCGCGGAAGTGGCCGGGTCGGGACGCGCCGCAGAGGCCGCGCGCCAGCTCGCCCGGCTCGACCCAGGTCTGGTGGCCGGGGCGCCAGACGTCGCCGGGCTCGGGGGCCAGCACCCAGTCGACGCCGGCCGTGCCGCAGCGCGCCAGGTCGCCCTCGAGGTCGCGCGGGTAGCGGGAGAGGTCCTCCCGGGGCCCGAACTGCGCCGGGTTCACGAAGACGGTGGCCAGCGCCAGGCCTCGGGCGCCGGCGCGGGCGCGCGCCTCGCGCAGGAGGGAGAGGTGCCCTGCGTGGAGGGCGCCCATCGTCGGGACCAGCGCGATGCGCCGCCCCGCCTCGCGCGCGGCGCGGCAACGGCGCTGCCAGGCGCGGGGGTCGCGGACGAGCTCGGGGCCGGCCATTCCCGGGTGTACGGGCCCTCTAGCCCGGGGCGCCGAGGACCTGCCCGCCGTCCTCGGGCTGCGCGCCGTCGACGGCGCGCAGGAGGCGCAGGCTGGGCGCGTGGAAGCAGTGCTCCTCGGCCGGGAAGCTCGCCTCCCGGACCTCCTTCACGTAACCCGCCACGGCGCGCGCGACCTCGGCGCCGACCTCGCCGAAGCGCTTCACGAACTTCGGCCGGAAGCCGTCGTCGAGACCCAGCAGGTCGTTGAGGACCAGCACCTGCCCGTCGCAGGCGGGACCGGCGCCGATGCCGATGGTGGGGATGCGGAGCCGGCCGGTGATGAAGCGCGCCAGCTCGGCGGGAATGCACTCGAGCACCACCGCGTAGCAGCCGGCCTCCTCGAGCGCCCGGGCGTCGAGGAGGAGCTCCCGGGCCCGCTCCTCGTCCCGGCCCTGCACCACGTAGCCGCCGAGCTTGTGGACCGACTGCGGCGTCAGGCCCACGTGGCCCATGACCGGGATGCCGGCCCGGACGATGCGGCGCACGACCTCGGTGTAGTCCCGCCCGCCCTCGAGCTTGACGGCCTCGGCGCCGCCCTCGGCCACCAGCCGCGCCGCGCTCTTCACCGCGTCCTCGGCGCTCGCCTGGTAGCTGCCGAAGGGCAGGTCGCCCACGAGGTGGGCGCGGCCCGCGCCGCGGGCGAGCCCGCGGCGCACCGCCGCCGTGTGGTAGACCATGTGGTCGAGCGTCACCGGAAGCGTCGAGTCGTGGCCCTGGAAGACCATCCCCAGGGAGTCGCCGACCAGGACCGCGTCGGCCCCGGCGGCGGCGACGAGACGCGCCGCGGTGGCGTCGTAGGCGGTGACCACGGCGATCCGCTCGCCGGCCGCCTTCATCCTCGCGAAGTCGTTGACGGTGATGCGCCGCTGGGGCGCCTGCTGGGTCGACATCCGGTCCTCCGGTGCAGGCCCCGGCTTCGGGGTCCCGCCCATCTGGCTGGAGAACGCCAATCTACCCCGCGGGGCGGCGCACCGCCAGCGTCAGGTGCGCGTCCCTAGGGGAATGTAGTGCTGCGTCCCCTTCCGGTGCCGGCGGATGACCTGGAGGAGCGCCTCGGTCTCCTCGCCCGGCGCCGCCAGGTCGAGCTCGCTCGCGTTCACCACCAGCAGCGGCGTCTCGTCGTAGTGGAAGAAGAAGTCGCCGTAGGCCTTGGCCAGCGCCTCGAGCCAGGCGGCTTCCACCTGGCGCTCGAAATCCCGGCCGCGCCGCCGCACCCGGGCCAGGAGCACGTCGACTCGCGCCTGGAGGTAGACGACGAGGTCGGGCCTGACGACCCGCGGGCCGAGGAGCTCGTAGACGCGCTCGTAGAGGGCGAGCTCGTTCGCGTCGAGCGAGAGCGCGGCGAAGATCCGGTCCCGGGCGAAGAGGTAGTCGGCGACGGTGACCTGGCTGAAGAGGTCCTGCTGGAAGAGCTGCTGCTGCTGCTGGAACCGCGAGAGGAGGAAGAAGAGCTGCGTCTGGAACGCGTGCTTGCGGCGGTCCTCGAAGAAGCCCGGCAGGAACGGGTTCTCCTCGACCGCCTCGGAGAAGAGGCGGCCGCCCAGCCGCTCCGCGAGGAGGGTCGCGAGCGCCGTCTTGCCGGCGCCCATCGGTCCCTCGACGGCGATGTACCGGGCGCGCTCCATCTTCGGACGGAGGCGGCAGAGTGCCACGGCGGGACGCGGCCTGTCCACGGCGCCGCCGCACCGCGGCGTGGATACGGAGATCAGGGGTCCCCTGATCTGGAGATCGCGGGCCCCTCGAGGGTTCGAGGACGAGAGCCGGAAATCCAGTGAGTTCGCCGCCTCGTTGACAGGTGATGTCGCGTCACGTAGTGTCACACCTCGCCGGTCGGGGCCGGCGGAGGAGCGGATGGCGTCCTCGCGGCGGACGGCGACCAGGGCGGCGGCGCGGAGCGGGCGTCCGGAGCGGAAGGGGGAAGGTGGGGTCGACCCCGCCTTCCAGCGCGCCATCCTCAAGATCGCGCTCGAGCTCCGCAAGCCGGGCGCGCGGAGCCACGGCGCCGTGATCGAGGAGACGATTCGCGCGATGCGGCTCGACGGCGCGGCCTTCCGCCGCTACCTCGGCGAGAACGGCGCCCGGAACATGAGCCTGCTCCTCGCAGCGGCGCGGAGGTTCGGGCCCTGACCGCGGCCGCGAACGGCGGCCGCGGGGCCGCAGGGGACATGGGCGCCCATCCGGCGGTGCGGCGTGGGCGTCGGGCGACGGGTGGCGGGTGGGCGCCCATGGTCGTGAGGCGAGGCCTCCGATGTGCAAGGTGAAGGGCTGCCGGCGGCCCCAGTTCGTCGGCGGGCTCTGCGGCTTCCACGCGCTCCAGGGCTACTACCGCGCTCCCGCATCCCGGCGGCCGCGCGCCGAGCGCCGCGCCGCGGCGCCCTCCCCCCTGGCGCGCTGGCCGGACCGGACGCCGGCCTAGCGCCGGCCGAGCGCCCGCTCCAGCGCCGCCCACTCCTCGACGGAGAGCGTCTCGCCGCGCCGGCGGGGATCCACGCCGGCCGCGGCGAGAGCGGCCGCGATCCGCCCCGGCTCGGCGAGGCGCGCCGCCGCGAGCGCGTTCCCGAGCGTCTTCCGCCGCTGGGCGAAGCCGGCCTTCACGAGCTTCCGGAAGCGCGCCTCGTCGAGGACGGCCGCCGGCGGAGCGCCGAAGCGGGCCACCAGCACCGCGCTCTCCACCCGCGGCGGCGGCAGGAAGGCCCCCGGCGGCACGCGGCGGGCGATCTCCACCGCGGCCAGGCGCTGCAGGAGCACCGAGAGGAGCCCCCATTCCTTCGCGCCCGGGGAGGCGGCGAGCCGCTGCGCCACCTCGCGCTGGAGCAGGAACACCGCGCGCGAGACGTGGGCGGACTGGTCGAGGAGCGAGAAGAGAATGGGGCTGGTGAGGTGGTAGGGGAGGTTCCCGGCGACGGCGACCTTGCGCCCGCCGGATGCCAGCGCCCCGTAGTCCACCTTCACCGCGTCCGCCTCCAGGACCTGGATCCTCTCCCCCAGCTCCGCGCGCAGCACGCGCGCCATGTCGCGGTCGCGCTCCACCGCCACCACCTCGGCGCCGCGGGCGAGCAGCCGGGCGGTGAGGTGGCCGAGCCCCGCGCCCAGCTCGACGACGCGCTCGCCCGGCGCCGGGGCGGCCAGGCGGGCGATGTGGTCGAGGACCTCCGGGTCTCCGAGGAAGTTCTGGCCCCAGCTCCTCTTGGCGCGGAGCCCGTGCCTGGCGAGCAGGGCCCGGGGAGAGGGGTAGCCCGCGCTCACAGGCGCCAGCCCGCGTCGGCGGCGAGATCCGGGCCGGCCCGCTCGCCGCGCCGCAGGGCCTCGCCCCCGGCGACCGCGATCATCGCCGCGTTGTCGGTGCACAGGCGCGGCGGGGGCAGGAAGAGCTCGAGCCCCTCGTACTCCGCGGCGCGCTCCGCCGCCGCGGCGCGGAGGCGCGAGTTCGCGGCGACGCCGCCGGCCAGCACCACGCGCCCGAACTGGAAGCGCCTGGCGGCGCGGAAGAGCTTCTGGACCAGCGCGGCGACGATGGCCTCCTGGTAGCTGGCGCAGAGGTCCGCGAGCGCCCGCTCCCGGGGCAGGCCGCTGCGGCGCAGGTGGTGGAGGAGCGCGGTCTTCAGGCCCGAGAAGCTGAAGGCGAGGTCCGCGCCCCGGACCACCGCCCTGGGGAAGCGCACCGCCCGCGGGTCGCCGTCGCGGGCCAGCCGGTCGATGGCCACTCCTCCCGGGTAGGGCAGGCCGAGGAGCTTCGCCCCCTTGTCGAAGGCCTCGCCGGCGGCGTCGTCGCGGGTCGCGCCCAGGAGCCGGTAGCTGCCGAAGGCCCGGCAGGCGTAGAGCGAGGTGTGGCCGCCGGAAACCACCAGGCCGAGGTAGGGGAAGGCGGGCGGCCGGTCGCCGAGGAAGGCGGCCACGAGGTGACCCTCGAGGTGGTTCACCCCCACGAGCGGCTTCCCCCAGGAGGCGGCGAGCGCCTTCGCCACCTGCACCCCGACGAGGAGCGCGCCCACCAGCCCCGGCCCGCTGGTCACCGCGATGCCGCCGAGGTCGGCGGGCTCGACGCCGGCGCGGGCCAGCGCCTCGTCCACCACCGGCATCACCTGCATGACGTGATTGCGGCTGGCGAGCTCCGGGACCACCCCGCCCCACTTCCGGTGGATCTCCACCTGGCTCGCCACGACGTCGCTGCGCACGCGCCGGCCGTCCTCGACGACCGAGGCCGCCGTCT
>DATBLK010000343.1:0-8825 GCA_036555405.1 Anaeromyxobacteraceae bacterium | reverse complement strand
GACACCTCGAAGGCGCTCCGCGAGCTCGGCTGGAAGGCGGAGATCCCCTTCGAGGTCGGGCTCCGCGAGACGGTGGAGTGGTACGAGGCGGCCAGGAGGTCGGCGTGAAGAAGGCGCTCGTCACCGGCATCACCGGCCAGGACGGCAGCTACCTCGCCGAGCTGCTCCTCGCGAAGGGCTACGAGGTCCACGGCATGATCCGCCGCTCCTCGTCCTTCAACACCGGCCGCATCGACCACATCTACCAGGACCCGCACACGCCCGGGGCAAGGCTCTTCCTCCACCACGGCGACCTCAACGACGCCTCCTCGCTGAACTACCTCCTGAAGAAGGTGCGGCCCGACGAGATCTACAACCTGGGCGCGCAGAGCCACGTGCGGGTCTCCTTCGACGTCCCCGAGTACACCGGCGAGGTCACCGGCCTGGGCGCGGCGCGGCTCCTCGAGGCGGTGCGCGAGCTGGACCTCCAGTCCACCCGCATCTACCAGGCGTCGAGCTCGGAGATGTTCGGCGCCTCGCCGCCGCCGCAGACCGAGGCGACGCCCTTCCACCCGCGAAGCCCCTACGGCGCCGCCAAGGTCTACGCCTTCTGGATGGGCGTGAACTACCGCGAGGCCTACGGCCTGCACGTGTCGAACGGGATCCTGTTCAACCACGAGTCGCAGAGGCGCGGGGAGACCTTCGTCACCCGCAAGGTGACCCGGGCAGCGTGCCGCATCAAGCTGGGCCTCCAGGACAGGCTCTACCTCGGGAACCTCGAGGCCCGCCGGGACTGGGGCTACGCCAGGGACTTCGTCGAGGCGATGTGGCTCATGCTGCAGCAGCCGAAGGGCGACGACTACGTCGTCGCCACCGGCGAGGCCCACTCGGTGCGCGAGCTGTGCCAGGAGGCCTTCGGCCACGTCGGCCTCGACTGGCAGCGCCACGTGGAGGTGGACCCCCGCTACCTGAGGCCCACCGAGGTGGACCACCTCCTCGGCGACGCCTCCAAGGCGCAGCGCGTCCTCGGCTGGAGGCCGCGCACCGGCTTCAAGGAGCTCGTGCGCCTGATGATGGAGTCGGACCTGGCCCTGGCCGAGCGCGAGCGGCGCGCCGGGGCGGGGCCGGCGGTGAGCAGGCAGGGGAGCTCGTGATCCGCCCCTCACCCGCGAGCGGAGCCATCGGAGGCGAGTCGCCCTCTCCCCGGCTGGTACCGGGGAGGGGGCATCCGGCTCGTCGTCAGGGTCCTCCCGGGCCCGGCACCCAGCGGACCCGCAGGAGCCCTTCCAGGCCGGTGGCCGGCGGGCCGAAGTTCGGCTTGTAGCGGTGAGCGAGGGCGAGCTCCCACTCGACGTCGAGCGGCCCCAGGGCGGCGAGGCCGCGGGCCCCGAAGGTCATCTGCAGGTCGTGGCGCTTGGGGTTCGTCGCCGCCACGTTCTCGTAGAACCAGCGCTCGTTGCGCACCAGCCGCTCGGCGAAGACCCCGAGGCGGCCGGCGCCCTCGATCCGGTCCACGGCCAGGAACTGGGCGTCGGCCTGCGGCCCGATGCCGGCGCCGAGCATCTGGCCGCGGTGGGTGTAGCCATGCACCTCCGCGCCGTGGGTGTAGAAGACCGGCGTTCCGCGGGTGGGGTTGTCCGGCGACATCTCGAAGGTGTGGGCCAGCTCGGCGTGGAGGCGCCAGAGCCGCTCGCCGGCCGGGAAGAGCTTCTGGAGGCCGAGGAGCCAGGCCTGGGAGTGGCCCGGCTCCATGAGGAGGTCGGTGATCCCCCAGGCGTGGTCGTCGCGCGCCCACTCCCCGTGGATCTCGAGCCCTGCCGCCGGGAAGGCCCAGCGGGCCATCAGGCTCGTGAGCTGGTTGTCGCTCGAGGACCCGTCGGAGCCCGCGCTCGTCAGCATCCCCTTGAAGACCGGCTGGAGGAGGGGGTCGAGCCAGTGGCGGGCGCGCACCCGGTCGTCGGGGAAGACGAAGACGCGGGCGAGCCCGAGGAAGAGGCCGGGGGCGAAGGCGGGCTCGAAGCCCAGCGTCAGCGCCTCGAAGAGCCGGTGGTCGTTCGCCGGGTTCGCGTCGAACCAGCGGGACTCGGCGAGCCGGCCCCAGACGAGCTGGGCCTCGAGCTTCCCGATCCACACGTCCACCGGCCGCCCCGTGCCGGCGAAGAGGTGCGGGAAGCCGGCCGCGGTCGCCGACATGAGGAGCGCGTTCCGGAGCCCGGGGCCCCACCACAGGTTCTCGGTGGAGAGGCCGGCGGCGGCGCCGAAGGCGTCGAGGCGGACCCAGCTCCGGCCGGCGTCGAGGGTCCAGAAGTCGGTCGGGCCCATGCGGAGCGGCAGGTCGATGACCCCGACGTTGAACGGGTTCGCGAAGGGCGAGAGGCCGGGCGCCAGGCTCGGCGGCACGTTCCAGGCGCGGTTCTGCTGCCAGGCGGCGAGCGGCGCCACCTGCGCCGAGAGCGCGCCCCAGCGCAGCCGCAGGCCGGCCAGGAGCTGGGTGGAGAGGCCGCGGCCGCCGAAGAGCGCCCCGTCGTTCCGGTCGTCGGACCAGCCGGTGTGCAGCGTCGAGAAGGACTCCGGCTGGACGGGCTCGAGCGAGGCGCCCCCGCCGGCGGCGAGCGGCGCCGGCCCGCAGCCGGGGGGCGGAGCCTCGCCGGAGGGGCGCTGGAAGAGCCAGGGCCGGAGCGGCGCCTGCCCCGCGAGCTCGAGGAGGCGGGCCCGGTCGGCCTCGGCGCCCCCGGCGACGCCCGCCCGGAGGTCCGCGGGGCAGCCGGCGCCCGGCGCGGCGGCCGGGAGAAGCGCGAGCGCGAGCGCGGCGAGCACCGCGCGCAGCCTAGCACGGCGTCCGGGCGTTGCTCCCGGCGGCCGGGCGGGCTACATCGCCCCGGTGCCGCTCCTCGACGCCCTGCGCGCCCTCACCGAGTTCGAGCCGCCGCCGGAGCTGCCGCCCTGCGACCTCGGCGAGCTCGCCGACGTCCTCGACGCCCACGGGCTCGCGCCGCTCGCCTCGCACCACCTCGAGTCGCGGCGCCTGGGCGCCGCCGTGCCCATGCCGGTGCGCGAGCGCCTCCTCGCCGTCTACCAGGGCGTGGTGAACGACAACGTCTTCCGCATGATGACGCTGAAGGGCGCGCTCCGCGCCGTCGAGGCGCCGGCGGTCGTCCTGGGCGGCGCCGCCTGGCTGGACTGGCTCTACCCGCACCTCGCCTTTCGCCCGGTGGGCGAGCTGCGGCTGGCGGTGCGCGGCGAGGACGGCGCCCGCTTCGCCGCCGGCGTGGCGCCGGCCGGCTTCGAGCCCGCCGGGCGCGGCAAGGGCGGCCACACCGCCGCCTTCTCCGACGGGCGCATCGAGATCGGGATCCAGGAAGGGCTCGTCGCCGGGCGACCCGAGGACCACGGCCTCTTCGGCCGCGCCGGCCCCTACCGCGTCATCGGGCCTTCGGCCCAGCGGCCCGCGGCCGAGGACGCGCTGCTCCTCTGCGTCGCCGACGCCGCCCGCCAGGGGCTGCAGGCGCCGCTCCTCGCCTGGCTCGACATGCGGGAGATCCTGCTGCGCCTCGAGCCGGCGGCCGACGCCGCGGTGCGGGGCCGGGCCGCCGAGGCGGGCCTCTCCCGGGCGCTCCACGGCGCGCTCGGCCTGGTGGCCCACTACTGGCCGCGCCTGGCGCCGCGCGCCGCGGCGCTCGAGCCCGAGCTCTCCGGCGCCGAGCGGGCGGCGGTGGACGCGGTGGCGGAGCCGGTCCGCGACCCGACCCGGCTGCGGCGGCTCCGCGGCGCCGAGGAGGCGGCGCGGCTCCTGCTCTCGCCCTGAAGATCCCGCGAAGACCCCGCGCCCGCGCCGCACCCCCCTCGCCCCGACCCTCTCCCCCTGCGGGGGAGAGGGAAGTCCCGCGTCTCGTGGACCGCGGCACCGCTCCCTCCGTGCTAGCCTCGCGGGTCCTCGAGGAGGCCGCCGTGAAGATCGCCGTCGTCGGAACCGGGTACGTGGGGCTCGTCACCGGGACCTGCTTCGCCGAGTCGGGCCACCGGGTCACCTGCGTCGACCTGGACGAGCGCAAGATCGCGGTCCTGCGCGGCGGGGGCGTGCCCATCTACGAGCCCGGGCTCGAGGAGCTGGTGCGCCGCAACGCGAAGGAGCGCCGGCTCGACTTCACGACCTCCCTCGCCGAGGCGATGCAGGGCACCGACGTGGCCTTCATCGCGGTGGGCACGCCGCCGGGCGAGATCGGCGACGCCGACCTCTCCCACGTCCTCGCCGCCGCCGACCAGATCGGCCGCTGCATCGAGCGCTACGTGGTGGTGGTGAACAAGAGCACCGTCCCGGTGGGGAGCGCCGACAGGGTGGCCGAGGTGGTGGGCCGCCAGGCGCGGGGCCCCTTCGACGTGGTCTCGAACCCCGAGTTCCTGAAGGAGGGGGCCGCCATCGACGACTTCATGCGCCCGGACCGGGTGGTGGTCGGCGCCGCCTCGGAGCGGGCCAAGGCGGTGATGGCCGAGCTCTACGCCCCCTTCGTCCGGGTGGAGCAGCCCATCCTCTTCATGGACACGCGCTCCGCCGAGCTCACCAAGTACGCCGCCAACGCCATGCTGGCGACGCGCATCAGCTTCATGAACGACGTGGCCGCGCTCTGCGACCGGCTCGGGGCCGACGTGGACCAGGTGCGCAAGGGCATGGGCTCGGACAAGCGCATCGGCTACACCTTCCTCTTCCCCGGGGTGGGCTTCGGGGGAAGCTGCTTCCCGAAGGACGTCCGCGCCGTGATGACGATGGCGCGCCAGGTCGGCCTCGACTTCGACCTCCTGCGGTCGGTGGAGCGCATCAACGAGCGGCAGAAGCGGCTCCTCTTCGACCTCGCCTCGAAGCACCTGGGCCCGCTCGCCGGGAAGCGGGTGGGCGTGTGGGGCCTGGCCTTCAAGCCGCGCACCGACGACATGCGGGAGGCGCCGTCGCTGGTCCTCCTCCAGCTCCTCGCCGGCGCCGGCGCCGAGGTCCGGGCTCACGACCCGGCCGCCGCGGGCGTCGCCGCCGGCCTCGTCGGGCCCCTGGTGAAGCTCGTGGGCGAGCCCTACGAGGCGGCCGAGGGGGCCGACGCGCTCTTCCTGGTCACCGAGTGGAACGAGTTCCGCAACCCCGACTTCGCGCGCCTCTCCCGGGCCATGCGCGGCAGGGCGCTCTTCGACGGGCGGAACGTGTGGGACGCGGCCCGGGCCCGCGCCGCCGGGTTCACCTACTTCGGGGTGGGACGGCGCTGAATCACGCCTTCGGCGTCCGGCCGCGCGAGAGCACGAGCAGGACCGAGGCCACCTCGTCGGTGACGAGCGCGAGCCGCTCCTTCACGTCCAGCGTCTCCAGGGCGCGGAGGCGGGCCCCCGGCTCCGAGACCACCGCCGCGGCGACGAGGTCGGCGACGCGCGCAACGTCGCCGAGCCGCGCCGTCGCCTCGGCGAGCTTCGCCGCCCCGGACTCCGCCGGGAGCACCTTGGCGAGGTCGTAGACGAGCTGCTCCAGCGCCTCGAGCCCGCCGGCCAGCGCCGCCGGCCCCCCGGGGGGGAACCGGTCCTCGAGGAGCTCGGCGCGGAACTCGCGGTAGGCCCGCCCGTTGGCCAGCTCCTCGGCGAGCCGCACCCGCGCCAGGCAGCGGAAGACCACGCGGTAGCGGCCGTCGGGGAGCCGCTCGTCCGCCTCCAGGACGCCGGCGCCGGCGACCGGGTGCAGCGGGGCCCGGTCCTCGGCGGCGCCGGAGCTGGAGCGCAGCGTCGCCACCGCCAGCGTCCGGTCGCCGTCGAGCGCGTCGGCGACGAGCTCGCGGTAGCGCGGCTCGAAGACGTGAAGGGGCAGCGGCGTCCCCGGGAGGACGACCGCGCCCGGCAGGGGGAAGACCTTGAGCCGGGGGCAGGCCTGCGCCACCAGCTGGCGGAGCTCCCGGCTCTCGGCGGCCGGCGGCACGGGGCCCCCGGCGCCGGCTACCGCGCCGGGACCTCGCTGGCGGCGCCGGTGGCGACCTCGCCGGCGGAGGAGCCGATGCGCATCCCGTAGAACGAGCGCCGGACGAAGTACAGGGCGCCGAGGAAGAAGGCGGCGAAGGCGGCGACGCGCCAGCCGCGCGACATGCCGATGGCGAGCTCGACGGCGAGGAGCCCGAAGAGCGTGGTGAACTTGATGACCGGGTTCAGGGCCACCGAGGAGGTGTCCTTGAAGGGGTCGCCGACGGTGTCGCCGACCACGGTGGCGGCGTGGAGCTCGGTGCCCTTGGCCTTGAGCTCGACCTCCACCACCTTCTTGGCGTTGTCCCAGGCGCCGCCGGCGTTGGCCATGAAGATGGCCTGGTAGAGGCCGAAGACCGCGATGGAGATGAGGTAGCCGATGAAGAAGAACTCGTCGAGGAAGGCGAAGGCCAGGGTGGCGCAGAAGACGGTGACGAAGATGTTGAACATCCCCTTCTGCGCGTACTGGGTGCAGATCTCGACCACCCGCTTCGAGTCCTCCACCGAGGCCTTCTCCACCCCCTCGAGCTTGATGTTGGCCTTGATGAACTCGACGGCGCGGTAGGCGCCGGTGGAGACCGCCTGGGTCGAGGCGCCGGTGAACCAGTAGATGATGGCGCCGCCCGCGACCAGGCCCAGGAGGAAGAGCGGGTTCAGGATCGAGAGCTGCTGGAGGTTGGCGCGCAGGCCGTCGGTGAGCAGCACCACGATGGAGAAGATCATGGTGGTGGCGCCGACCACCGCGGTCCCGATGAGCACCGGCTTGGCGGTCGCCTTGAAGGTGTTGCCGGCGCCGTCGTTCTCCTCGAGGAAGGTCTTGGCCTTGTCGAAGTTGAGGTCGAAGCCGAAGTCCCGCTTCACCTGCGCCTTGACGTCGGGGATGTTCTCGATGAGCGAGAGCTCGTAGACCGACTGGGCGTTGTCGGTGACCGGGCCGTAGCTGTCGACGGCGATGGTCACCGGCCCCATGCCCAGGAAGCCGAAGGCCACCAGGCCGAAGGCGAAGACCGCCGCCGCCTGCATGATGCCGTGCGGGTTGCCGGCGCCGATCTCCAGCCCCATGGTGGAGAAGGCGTAGGCCGCGCCCATGAGGGCGACGATGACCATGCCCATCCAGAAGGCGGAGAAGTTCCCGGCGGTGAGGCCGGAGAGCACGTTCAGCGAGGCGCCGCCCTCCCGCGAGGCGGTGACCACCTCGCGGACGTGGCCCGAGTTCGTGGAGGTGAAGACCTTGATCACCTCCGGGATGATGGCGCCGGCGAGCGTCCCGCAGGTGATGATGAGCGAGAGCTTCCACCAGAAGGTGCCGTCGCCGAGGTCGGCGATGAGGAGCTTCGAGACCAGGAAGGTGAGCGCCACCGAGACCAGCGAGGTGAGCCAGACGAGCTGGGTCAGCGGGTGCTCGAAGTTCATCTTGTCGGCGGTGCCGTAGCGCGCCTTGGCCACCGCCCCGTTGATCCAGTAGGACCCGACGCTGGCGACGATCATCATGATGCGCATCGAGAAGATCCACACCAGGAGCTGGACCTGGGTGCGGGGGTCGGGGACGGCGAGGACGATGAAGCTGATGAGGGCCACCCCGGTGACCCCGTAGGTCTCGAAGCCGTCGGCCGAGGGGCCCACCGAGTCGCCGGCGTTGTCGCCGGTGCAGTCGGCGATGACGCCGGGGTTCCGGGCGTCGTCCTCCTTGATCTTGAAGATGATCTTCATGAGATCGGAGCCGATGTCGGCGATCTTCGTGAAGATGCCGCCGGCGATGCGGAGCGCCGAGGCGCCGAGCGACTCGCCGATGGCGAAGCCGATGAAGCACGAGCCGGCGAGGTCGCCCGGCACCCAGAGCAGGATGAAGAGCATGATGACCAGCTCGGTGCTGATGAGCATCGTGCCGACCGACATGCCCGCCTTGAGGGGGATCTCGTAGGTGGGGAAGGGCTTGCCGCCGAGGGAGGCGAAGGCCGAGCGGCTGTTGGCGTAGGTGTTGACGCGGATGCCGAACCAGGCGACGCCCGCGCTCCCGAGGATGCCGACGACGCTGAAGACCAGGATGATGAAGACCCGGCCCGCGCCCATCCCCTGGCCGCCGTTCGCGAGCCAGCCGAAGTAGAAGACGATGATGACGGCGATGAAGGCCCAGAGGACCGCGATGAACTTCGCCTGGGTGACGAGGTAGGTCTTGCAGGTCTCGTAGATGAGCTCGCTGATCTCCAGCATGGCCTTGTGCACCGGGAGCTTCTTCAGCCCGGCGCTGATGGCGAGGCCGAAGATCAGGCCGGCGAGCGAGACCACGATGCCCGCGGCGAGGAGCGCCGAGCCCGTCATCCCCAGGAAGGACACCGACGAGAGGTCGGGCAGGATGAGGTTGGCCTCGCCCCCGTGCTTGGCGGGGCTCTGAAGCGCGAGGCCGGAAAGGACCGCTTGCAGGTTCATGGCCGACACTCCCCTCCGGGAAGCTCGAGGTTTCGGCGGGGCGAAGGGCCCCGCGATGCGAGGAAGCGCGGATACTACGGAAATCGGGGCGCCCCGTAAAGGGCGTCGTGATCAGCGCTTCGCGGCCGGCACCGGCGCCAGGCCCTGGGCCTCGAGCGCGGCGAAGTTCACGTTGTAGTAGCCGGCCTGCGCCGCCGAGAACATCACCCGCTTCACGATCCGGAACGGGATCTTCACGTCGGCCTGGATGTTCACGTCGCCCTTCCAGGCCCGCTCCCGGTCCGGGTCGTTCTGGTGGAGGAAGTCCCAGCGCTTCTTCTCGTCGCGCAGCCGCTCCTCGAGCGGCTGGATGTGGAGGAGCTGGTCCTGCTCCAGCTCGCGGACGTCGGCCACCTTCTGGCCGGTGACCACCACGTGCTCGGCGCTGATGGCCACCACCG
>DATBLK010000339.1:0-11156 GCA_036555405.1 Anaeromyxobacteraceae bacterium | reverse complement strand
CCCGGCGAGAGGTCGTGCACGAGCCGGACCATCGCTCGGGCGACGTAACCCGCCGGAACCGCCTGGATCTTCTCACGGACCGAGGTGGCGCGTCTTCACACCGTGGTCGCACCCGCACGGGGTCGCCTCCCGACCCCCGGGCCCGCGGCGCGGGCCCGGGATCGGGGCGAGCGGCTGCCGCCCGGGATCGGTCGGGCCCGGGATCCGGTGGCATGATGTCGCGGTGAGGCGCGAGCGGATCCTCCCCGAGGTCGGCGCCGGGCTCGCGGCCGCGCTCATGGCCCTGCCCACCGCGCTCGGCAACGGCCTCCTCGCCTTCGCCCCGCTCGGGCCCGCCCACGCGGCCGCCGGCGCAGCGGCCGGGCTCGTCGGAGCCGTCGTCCTCGGGGCCGCCGCCGCGCTCCTCGGCGGTACGCCGGGCCTGGTCTCGGTCCCGAGCGGCCCGGCGGCGGCGATGCTCACCGCCCTCGCCGCCCAGTTCGCGGCGGCCGACCCGCCACGCGCGCCGGTCCTGCTCCTCGCCACCGCCCTGCTCGCCGGCGCGGCTCAGCTCGGCTTCGGCGCCCTCCGCCTCGGCGCCATGGTGAAGTTCATCCCCTACCCCGTGGTGGCCGGGTTCCTCTCGGCCGCCGGGCTCCTGCTCGCCTGGGGCCAGATCCCCTTCGTCGCCGGGCTCGCCGACGGCGGTCCGCTGCAGGCCCTGGGGCGCCCCGGCTCCTGGCGCGCCGCGGCGGTGCTCACCGCTGCCGTCACCTTCGCGGCCGCGGCGCTGGCGCACCGGCTCCTCCCGCGCGTGCCGCCGGTGCTCGCCGGCCTCTGCGCCGGCACGCTCGCCTTCCTCGGCTTCTCGGCCTTCGACCCGGGGCTCGCCGCCGCCGGGAGCCCGCTGCGGGTCGGACCGGTCCCCGGCGCCCGGGCGGTCCTGGCCGCCTTCCCGGGCCGCCTGGCCGGGCTCGTCGCCCTTTCGCCCGCGGAGCTGCTGGCGCTCGCCGGGCCGGCGGCGGCGCTCGCGGCCCTGCTCTCGGTGGACACGCTGAAGAGCTGCGTCCTGGTGGACTCGGTCACCGGCCATCGCCACGCCGGGAACCGCGAGCTCCTCGCCCAGGGGATCGGCAACGCGCTCTCCGCCCTCGCCGGAGGGGCGCCCGGCTCCGGCGTCTCCGGTGCCACGCTCGTGAACCTCGGCGCCGGCGGCCGCGCCCGCCTCTCCTCGACGGCGGTCCCGGCCTCGCTCCTCGCCGTGGCCGCGGCGGCGCCGGGGCTCGTCGCCGGAACGCCCCGCGCGGTGCTGGGCGGGGTGCTGGTCCACGTCGGGCTGCGGACCGTGGACTGGGGTGCCCTGCGGCTGGCGCGGCGCCCGGAGGCGCGGCTCGACCTGGCGGTGGTGGCCGCGGTGGTGGCGGCGGCGCTGGCCTCGGGGCTGGTGGTCGCGGCCGCCGCCGGCGTGGGCCTGGCGGTCGTGCTCTTCGTCCGCGACCACGCCCGGCGCTCGCCGGTGCGCTCGCGCGGGACCGTCGCCGGCATCCGCTCCTCCCACCGGCGGCTACCGCCCGAGGACGCGGTGCTCACCGCGCGGGGCGCCGAGGCGGCGGTGCTCACCCTGCAGGGCGACCTCTTCTTCGGCACCGCCGACCGCCTGCTCACCGAGCTGGAGCCGGAGCTCCGCACCTGCCGCCTCGTGCTCCTGGGCCTCTCGCGGGTCGCCGACGTCGACCTCACCGCCGCCCGGATCCTGGCGCAGGCCGAGTCCCGGCTCGCCGCCCGCGGCGGGACGCTGCTGCTGGCCGAGGCCCGCGCCCCCGAGGCGCTGGCCGGGGCGATGGAGGACGTGGCCCCGCGGCCGCGCCGGTCGCCGGCGCGCTTCTTCGCCAGCCGCGACGAGGCCCTGGAGTGGTGCGAGGAGCGCATCCTCGAGGCCCACCTCGAGGCGCGGCCGGCCCACGGCCCGCGGCCGCTCGCCGAGATGGACCTCCTCGCCGGGCTCTCGCCCGAGCTGCTCGCGGCGCTGGAGCGCCAGGTCGAGGTGGTCGCGGCCGCCGACGGCGAGCGCGTCTTCCGCGCCGGCGAGCCCGGCGACGCGCTGTACCTGGTCCGGGTCGGCCGCCTGCGGCTCGTGGTCCCGGCCGAGGCCGGGCGCGAGCTCATGCTCGGCGTCTTCGGCCGCGGGGACGTGGTCGGCGAGCTCGCCTTCGTCGACGGGCGGCGCCGCTCGGCCGACGCCGTGGCCTGCGCCCCCACCGAGCTCTACCGGCTCACCCGCCCGGCCTTCGAGGCGGCCGCGCGCGAGGCGCCGGCCCTGCGCGCCGAGCTCGCCGCCCGGCTGGCCCGGGTCCTCACCTACCGGCTCCGCGTGACCACGTCGCAGCTCAAGGCGGCCGAGGAGTGAGCCCAGGGCCGGCGCGCCTCCGGGGCGGCGATTATCCTCCCGGGGTGGCCGCGCTCCCCGAGCGGACGCTCCTGCTCCTCGTCGGGGCGGTGCAGTTCGTCAACATCCTCGACTTCATGATGGTGATGCCGCTCGGCCCCGACTTCGCGGCCGGGCTCGGCATCCCGGCGTCGCAGCTCGGGCTGGTGGGCGGCGCCTACACGGCCGCGGCCGCGGTCGCCGGCGTCGCCGCCGCCGGCTTCCTGGACCGGTTCGACCGCAGGCGCGCGCTGGCGGCGGCGATGGCGGGCCTCGTCGCCGCCACGGCGGCCGGCGGCCTGGCCACCGGCCTCGGGAGCATGGTGGCCGCGCGCCTGCTCGCCGGCGCCTTCGGCGGCCCGGCCACCTCGCTCGCCATCTCCATCGTCGCCGACGCGGTGCCGGCCGAGCGGCGCGGCCGGGCCCTGGGAAAGGTGATGGGGGCCTTCTCCATCGCCTCGGTCCTGGGTGTCCCCGCCGGCCTCGAGCTCGCCCGGCTCGGCGGCTGGCGCGCTCCCTTCTTCGCGGTCGCCTCGCTCGGCCTGGCCGTCGCCGGAGCGGCGCTCCTGCTCATGCCGCCGATGGTCGGCCACCTCGCCCACCGCGCCGGCGCCCCCGCGGCCGGCGGCCTCCTGCGGCGCCCGGCGGCGCTCCTCTCGCTCGCGGCCACCGCCACCACGATGATGGCCGGCTTCGCCGTCATCCCCAACATCGCCGCCCACCTCATGTACGACCTCGGCTACCCCCGGGCCCGGCTCGGCCTCCTCTACATGGCCGGCGGCGCGGTGTCGTTCCTGGCGCTGCGCGTCGCCGGGCGATGGGTCGACCGGGCGGGCGCGTCCCGCGTCGCCGCCGTCGGCACCGCCCTCTACCTGGCGGTTCTGGGGCTGGGTTTCGCCTACCCGCAGCCCTGGCTCCCGGTGATGGCGCTCTTCGTCGCCTTCATGAGCTCGAACGCCATCCGCAACGTCGCCTCCACCTCGCTGGGGACGCGGGTGCCCCTCCCCGCCGAGCGGGCGCGCTTCCTCTCCATGCAGTCGGCGGTCCAGCACCTCTCCGCCGCGACCGGCGCCGCGCTCTCGACCCGGATCCTCGACTCCCGGCCCGACGGCCGCCTCGACGGCATGCTCCCGCTCGCCGCCTTCTCCAGCGCGCTCGGGCTCCTGCTGCCGTTCCTGCTCGCCGCCGTGGCGTCGGCGCTGGCGCGCGAAGGGGACGTCCGAGCGCAGGCCCTTCCCGCTCCGGGCGCAGCCGACGTTCCCTCCGCCGCACGGGGGCCAGGGTGAGGGGCGGCGGGGGAGCGGAGAGCGTGACGGCGACCTCGGGCGAAGGAGCGTTCCCATGGCCTACTGGCTGCTGAAGACCGAGCCCGGCACCTACGGGTGGGCCGACCTCGTCCGCGAGGGCCGGACCGCCTGGACCGGCGTCGCGAACCCCGTCGCCCAGAGGAACCTGCGCGCCATGGGCCCCGGCGACCGCGCAGCCGTCTACCACACCGGCTCGGAGAAGGCGGCGGTGGGGGTCGCCGAGGTGGTCCGGACGGCCTACCCCGACCCCGGCGACCGGGGCGGGAAGCTCGCCTGCGTCGACCTCCGGCCGGTGGCGCAGCTCCCCGCGCCGGTGCCGCTCGCGGCGCTGAAGGCCCACCCGGCCTTCGCCGCCTCGCCGCTCCTGCGCCAGGGGCGGCTCAGCGTGGTGCCGCTCACGGCGGAGCAGTGGGCGGCGCTGGAGGCGCTCTCGCGGGGGTGATGGGTCGCCGGCCGCTCGACGGGCCTCGAGGGCGGCTCAGGCCGGCGGCGGCGTGGCGGCGCGCCCGCCCCGGCCCAGCCCGCGCCCCTCGGCCACCCGCAGCACCGTCTCGCGCAGGGTCACGACGTCGCGCGACAGGCGGTCGATGGCGACCTCGTTCTTCAGGTTCACGCGGAAGTCGGCCTCGGCCCGCGCCCGCTCCTCGCGGGCCTCCCGGTTCTGGCTCATCATGAGCAGGGGTCCCTGGATGGCGATCAGGACGGCGAGGAGCAGGTTGAAGAACTCGAACGGGTAGGGGTCGAACGGCGCCAGGAACGCGTTGAGCAGCGCCCAGCCCAGGGTCAGCGCCAGCAGGACGGCCACGTTGGCCCAGCTCCCGTTCAGGCGCGCCACCTTCTCCGCCAGGCGGTCCGCCAGCGTGAGCTTGCGGTCCAGCTCCTGGAGGACGTTGCGGCTGGCCCGCTCCCCCAGGAGCGCGTTCGTCGATCGCAGCCGCGAGGCGAGCTCGGCGAGGAGCACCCGGGCGCCGGCCTCCGAGCCGAGGATGGCCTCGAACCAGGGCTCCCGCGACAGGGCCGCCAGGCGGACCGGCGAGGCGGCGGTGGCGTTCGCGGACCGCGGGCCCCCGTCGAGGAGCGCCATCTCGCCGAAGTACGCCCCCGGCCCCAGGCGGCCCAGCGGCAGCTGCTGGCCCGAGACCGTCAGCGACAGCTCCACCTCCCCGTCGGTGACGAGGAGGACCGCGTCCCCGGGGTCGCCCTGCGCGAAGATGGTCTCGCCCTCGGCGTAGCTCCGCTCCACGAGGTGCCCGGCCAGCGCGGCGCGCTCCTCGTCGCTGAGCCCTGCCAGGAAGGGGAAGCGGGCCAGCTCCGCGGCTTGCATGGCCGCAATGATCTTTCGCGGGACCCGAGAACACAACTGCCGGAAGGGGTCGACATGGGGCGCGCGCCCCCGGCCCGATCGCGCTACGCTGCGCCACGCCATGCCGGCCCGGCTCCTGCCCGCGCTCCTCCTCCTGGCTGCGGCCCCGGAACCGCGGGACGGCGCCGAGTCGCGCCAGCCGGAGCGCGACGCCATGGTGCGCGACCAGGTGGAGCGCCGCGGGGTCCGCGACCGTCGGGTGCTCGAGGCCATGCGCTCGGTCCCGCGCCACCGCTTCGTCCCGGCGGCGTACCGCGCCCTGGCCTACGCGGACGCTCCGCTCCCCATCGGCCGCGGCCAGACCATCAGCCAGCCATACGTCGTGGCGGCGATGGCCGAGGCGCTGCGGCTGCGGGCCGGGGACCGCGTGCTCGAGGTCGGATCCGGCTCGGGCTACGCCGCGGCGGTCCTGTCCCGGCTGGCCGCCGAGGTCTACGGGATCGAGCTCGAGCGCGAGCTGTGGGAGCGGAGCGTCGAGGTGGTGCGCGCGCTCGGCTACCCCGGCGTCCACCTGCGACACGGGGACGGCTTCGCCGGCTGGCCGGAAAAGGCGCCCTTCGACGCCGTGCTGCTGAGCTGCTCTGCCGAGCGCGTGCCGCCGCCGCTCTGGGCGCAGCTCCGCGAGGGCGGGCGGCTCGTCTATCCGAGGGGCCCGGAGGGCGGGGTGCAGGAGCTCGTCGCCGTCACCAAGACGCCGGCCGGGCCTCGCGAGGAGCGCCTCGGCGCGGTGCGCTTCGTCCCCATGCGCCGGGACCCATGACGCCGGCGCCGGCCCGCGGCGCCTCGAGCCCGGGTTGACGTCACCGGCCGGCGCGGGCAGGCTGCGGCCTTCGCCTTCGCAGCCCACGGGAAACCATGGACGCCACCCTCTCGGTCGTCGCCTCGACCATCCAGGCGGCCGGGGTCCTCGCCCTCGCCACGCTGGTGGCGCTGGTGGCGCGCTCGCTCGGCGCGGCCTGGCTGCGGTCCTGGGCGACGGGGTGGCTCTGGCTCGCGGGGAGCCTGGTCGCCCTTCAGGTGTCGTTCCGCCAGCCGGGGGCCGAGCGCCTGCTCCAGGCCGCCTACCACTTCGGCGAGCTCGCCTTTCTCTGGCTCCTGGCGCGCGGCAGCCGGGAGTTCCGCGGCCTCTCGCGGCCCGGCCACGCCCGGGCCTGGGCGGCCGCGGTCGCCGCGCTCTCCCTCGCCCTCCCCTGGACCCTTCCCGAGTTCACGCACCGGTTCGTGGTGCAGGCGGCCCTGCTCTCGGCCGGGTTCCTGTGGAACGCCGCCGTGCTCTGGCCGGCGCGCTCGCTCCCCGGCACCCGCCTCGGCGTCGGCGTGGCGCTCGTGGCCCTGGTCCTGCTCGCGGCGATGTTCGCCGCCCACGCCGCCGCGTTCGGCGCCGCCTCCATCGCCCGCTCGGGCCTCCCGCTCGCCTACGCCGCCTACTCGTCCCTCTACGACCTCCTCCTCGAGATGCTGCTCGCCTTCGGCATCGTGGTCGTGGGCCTGCAGGACGCGGCAGGCCAGATCCGGACGCTGGCCGGGCTGGTCCCCATCTGCGCCTGGTGCCGCAAGCTCCGCGACGACCAGGGGTACTGGAGCGAGTTCGAGACCTGGGCCCGGCGCCGCACCGGGGCCAGGGTCACCCACGGCATCTGCCCGGCCTGCAAGGAGAAGCACTTCCCGGAGCTGGCGTAGTCGCGGGGCCTGACCCGCGCCCGGAGGTGGCGCGGCCAGCCGCCGCGTCACCGATTCGCGGGAAGGCCTTTCCGGGTCGCACGCGAGGCGGGTCGCGCGACCGGGGGCGCGCAGATCTAGAATCCGTGGCTCCGGCACCCGCCGACCATGCTCCTCCTGACCTTCCTCTCCGGAAGCCTGAAGGGAACGCAGTTCCGGCTGGACCAGTCCGTGGTCCGGATCGGCCGCGCCCCGGAGAGCGACCTGCGCCTCGACGACGAGCGGGACGTGGGCGTCTCGAACCACCACGCCGAGATCCGGCGCGAGGGGGACGTCTACCTCGTCGTCGACGCCGCCTCCACCAACGGCACCTTCGTGAACGGTCAGCGCGTCGTCAAGCAGCGGCTCGCCGCGGCCGACGTGCTCTCCTTCGGAGGCGAGAAGGGCGTCGAGGCCCGCGTCGACGGCGCCGAGGTGCGCCCCGGCGCCGCCGCGCCCCGGGAGGCGCGCCCGGTGCGACACACCGTGGCCGCGGCCCGAACCCCGGCGCCCACGCCCGCCATCGCCGAGCGCGTGAAGCGCCGCGCCGACACCACCACCGCCCGGGTCGCCGAGATCGCGGCGGCCCGCGTCGCCGAGGAGCGGGCCCGGACCGGAAGCTCCACCTCGGGACAGACGGGCTTCATCATCGCCGACGCCGTCGCCGAGACCCACGAGACGACCAAGGAGCGGTCGGGCAAGCGCTGGAAGAAGGTCGTCGCCGCGGTCGCCGGCGTCGGCGTGCTGGTGGCGGCGGTCATGGGCGTGGTCATCTGGCAGCAGCGCAAGGAGATTCAGCGGCTGGTGGCGCAGAAGCAGAGCATCGACCGGGACATCGAGGCGGTGCAGGAGGCGATGGCCAGGGAGAGCGACGAGGGCCGCCTCGTCGCGCTCGAGCAGCGGCTCGACGAGCTCACCGGCAACGCCCGGAACACCATCGGCGAGCTCGCCAAGCAGGACCGCGACAAGGCGCGGGAGCTCGAGGAGGCCGGCGACGAGCTCGACCGGGCCATCCGCAAGATCCTCGCGAAGTTCGACGCCCAGACCTACGCGGTGCCCCCGGTCTTCAAGCAGGCGCTGAAGGAGCAGGTGGACACCCTGGCCCAGGCGAGCAACCTCAAGTTCGTCTACCGGCGCCGCAACCGCTACTGGAAGCTGATCACCCGCGAGTTCTCGGCCCTGGGCCTCCCCGAGGAGATGGCGCTCATCGCCTGGGCCGAGACCGCCTTCGACCCCGAGCAGGTCTCGCCCGCCGGCGCCAAGGGGATGTGGCAGATGACCGCCGTCACCGCCCGCGAGCTCGGGCTCCGCGTGGACGACAAGGTGGACGAGCGCCTCGACGTGGAGAAGCAGACCCGGGCCGCGGCCCGCAAGCTCGCAAACCTCCTCACCGTGTTCGGCAGCGACTCCTTCATGCTGGCGATGGCCAGCTACAACCGCGGCGAGTCGGGCGTGCGCCGGGTCCTCTTCCAGATGGCCCAGGAGAAGGGCGGCTTCCGCAAGGAGAAGCGCGACTTCTGGCACCTCTACCGCCTGAAGCGCCTCCCCGCCGAGACCATGGACTACGTCCCCCGCGTCCTGGCGGCGGCGGTGGTGTGCAACGACCCGGCGCGCTACGGGCTCGAGGCGAGCCCGGCGCAGAACTGACGCGCGCCCGCACCGGCATCCGCCGGCTTCAGCCGCCGTCCCCCCGCATGCCGCGGGTCACGTCGCCGAAGCAGTCCGGGCAGATGCAGTTCACCACCGCGTCCACCTTCTCGGTGTCTCCCCGGCTCGCGGCGCGCCAGGATCCGTCCGCGCTCCTGACGCGCTTGCACCAAGAGCACAAGCAGACGGTCACCGGCGGCCGTGCCGGGGACCCGGTACCGATCTCGACCACGACGCCATGATGCCCCATCCGGGAGGCGACCGGTGCGACTTTCGCTGCGCGTGTGTGCGGCCTTGACGCCGGTCAAGGCGCGCTCCGCCGCGGGTCACGCGTTCCGGGTCGGGGATCCGGGCGCGCCCAGCACGCGCAGCATCGCCTTCGCGAAGGCGGGGAGGTCGGAGGGCACGCGCGAGGAGACGAGGTTGCCGTCCACGACCGCCGGGGCGTCGATCCATTCGGCCCCGGCGTTCACGAGGTCGTCCCGGATCCCGGGGGTGGAGGTCAGGCGGCGGCCCCGCACGATGCCGGCGGAGATGAGCACCCACGGCCCGTGGCAGATGGTGGCCACCATCTTGCCGGCCTGGTGCACCTCGCGGACGCACTGCAGCACCCGGGCGTCGCGGCGGAGCTTGTCGGGGGCCCACCCGCCCGGGGCCACCAGGCCGGCCAGGTCGCGGGCCGGGAAATCCGCGACCGACCCGTCGACGACGCAGGGGTACCCGTGCTTGCCGCGGTACTCGCGGTGACCGAGTCCCGCGAGCTTCACCTCGAATCCGGCCTCCTCGAGCCGGAGCCTCGGGTACCAGACCTCGAGGTCCTCGTACTCCGGGCCCACCAGGACGAGAACCGTGCTCACGGCCGCCTCTCCGTGGTCGTCATGGGCGGGGACGCTACCAGGGATCGCCGGCCCCGAGAAAGCGAGGCCCGATCGGGCACGTCGAGCCGGTGCTCCCGGCCGGGCCGGAGCCGGGCCCCTCGACGTTCGCCTGTCCCACCGGCGCTGCGCCGGGTGTCTCGATGGCAGGAGGTAACACCGCCATGACACCCACCGCGAAGCTCACCCTCGCATCCTCTCTCGCCCTCGCCCTCGCAGCCTGCGGCGGCACGGCGCCCGCGAGCGCCCGCATCGGCCCCGCCGGAGGCCACGTCCGGAGCGCCGGCGGCGCCCAGCTCTCCGTTCCGGCCGGCGCCCTGGAGCAGGAGGTCGAGATCAGCATCGTCGAGGCGGAGAGCCGCAACGGCATCGCCCGCTTCCAGCTCGAGCCCCGCGGCCTCGCCCTGGCCGCGAAGGCCACGGTCTCCGTGAGGGCCCCCGGCGCCGGCCCGACGAGGCTCGTGGGGATGGAGAACGAGACCGAGCACGCGCTCGAGAACGAGCGCGAGGTCGAGCACGGTCGCGAGGCGGAGATCGAGCATCTGGCGGAGGTCGAGCTCCGGCACATGAACGCCTGCGCCCCGGCCTGCGGCGCCGGCTTCGAGTGCGACGACGGCGCCTGCAAGCCGCACCCCGAGGACCCGGGCGCCCCGCCCGTCTCCGGGAACTGCCCGGACGGCATGGAGCTCGACCTCTCCGACGGCGTCTGCAAGCCCCACGGCGGAGGCCCCGAGGATCCGGCTCCCGGCCCTGCCGCCTGCCCGATCGCCTGCGGGACCGGCCTGCACTGCGAGGAGGGCGCCTGCGTTCCCGACCCGAGCGACGCCCCGGCCCCGAGCGAGCCGACCCCCTGCCCCGACGGCTGGGAGCTCGACGCCAGCGACGGCACCTGCAAGCCGCACGGCGGCTCCGGCGGCGGCTCCGGCCAGCCGTAGCGCCGCCTCGCCGTCGAGCCCGCATGCACGTCACCTGCTCCATCCGTCGCTGCTCGCCGGCCGCGCCTCGCGGCCGGTCACACACCGAAAGTCTTGCTCCCCGCCCGGCCGATACTTAGAGGATCGCTTCGCGCCAAGGAGACACGCATGCAGCAGTCGGCAGAGGTCGGGCGGCAGGGGATGGCCGGCACCGGGAGCGTGGACGAGAGCAGGGCCGGGAGGCGGCTCGTCTGGGTCGGCCGCATCGTCGGCGCGATCCCCGTCCTGTTGCTCGCGATGAGCGCGGTCATGAAGATCTCGCGACAGCCCCAGGTGCTCGAGGTGTGGGGCGCGAGGTTCGGCTACCCGGATCGGGCCCTCCTCGCCATCGGCGTGGTGGAGCTGGCTTGCGCGGTGCTCTACGCCATCCCGCGCACCGCCGTCCTCGGGGCGGTGCTCGTCACCGGCTACCTCGGTGGGGCCGCCGCCACGCACGTGCGGATCGGAGAGGCCTTCGCCCCGCCGGTCGTCCTCGGCGCCCTGGCGTGGTTGGGGCTGTACCTGCGGGATGCCCGGCTGCGGGCGCTCCTTCCGCTGCGCCGCGCGGGGTGACCGACCCGGCGCCAGGTGCGGCGTCCGAGCCCGCGCCGCGCCTGCCGCATCGCCCTCGAGGAGGAAGTCGCGGCCGCCGGGGGCTTCCATGAAGCGCAGCGCGGGCCTGCTCATGTACCGGATCCGGAGCGAGGCCCTGGAGGTCCTCCTGGTCCACCCCGGGGGGCCCTTCTGGGCGAAGAGGGAGCTCGGCGCCTGGTCGATCCCGAAGGGCGAATGCGGCTCCGGAGAGGAACCGCTCGATGCAGCGCTCAGGGAATTCGAGGAGGAGACCGGGATCCGCCCCGGAGGGCGGCTCCTGCCGCTCGCGGCGGTGCGGCAGCCCGGCGGCAAGGA
>DATBLK010000337.1:0-10174 GCA_036555405.1 Anaeromyxobacteraceae bacterium | reverse complement strand
CGCCGCGGGTCCGCCGGGCCCCGGCCACCGCCGCTTCTCCTACCGGCCCTCGGCGCGCCGCTTGAAGGCCTCGAGCATCCTGGGGAGCTGGACCCGGGTGAGCTCGTCGGTGATCCGGTCGACGAGCGACTGGGGCACGAGCGGCGGCTTGCGCACCTGGATGTCGACGGCGTAGACGGCCCGGGTCCGCCCTCCCTCGCCGGCCAGCTCCCAGCTCCCGCTGGAGACGCTCATCCAGTCGCTCCGCAGCAAGGTCCAGCTCATGCGCAGGGGCGGGTCCTCCGCGAGCCGCAGCGTGTACCGGACGGTCTTGAGCCCCAGGTCGAGCTCGTAGTCCACCTCGACGGCGTCGGCCACCCGCCGCTCGCGGCAGCTCTTCACCGTGGGAACGAACTCCGGGTAGCGAGCGAAGTCGCGCACCACGGCGTAGAAGCGCTCGGGCGGCACCTCGACCAGCACCTCGCGCGAGACCAGGGCCATGGGGCCTCCCTACCAGCCGTAGTTCGGCTTGCGCCGGAAGTGGTGGACGGTCTCGATGAAGCGGATGGTCCCGGTCCGGGAGCGCATCACCAGGGAATGGGTCTTCGCCCCCTCGCCGGTGAAGACCACGCCCCGCAGGAAGTCCCCGGTCGTCACGCCGGTCGCGGCGAACATGACGTCGCCGCCGGCGAGGTCCTCGGCGCTCCAGATCCGGTCGAGGTCGCCGACGCCCATGGCCCGGGCGCGCTCGCGCTCGCGCTCGTCGCGCCAGGCGAGCCGGCCCTGCATGTCCCCGCCGAGGCATCGGAGCGCGGCCGCGCTGATGACTCCCTCCGGCGCGCCCCCGATGCCCATCAGGATGTCGACGCCGGTGTCGGGCAGCCCGGTGTTGATGGCGGCGGCCACGTCGCCGTCGCCGATGAGCTTGATGCGGGCGCCCGCCTCGCGGACCTCGCGCACCAGGCCCGCGTGGCGAGGTCGGTCGAGGATGACGACGGTGAGGTCCTCCACGTGCTTTCCGAGCGCGTCGGCGACGCTGCGGAGGTTCGCGGCCGGCGGCCGGCGGAGGTCGATCGCGCCCCTGGCCCCCGGCCCCACCGCGATCTTGTCCATGTAGGTGTCCGGGGCGTGGAGCATCTTGCCCTTCTCGCCCATCGCGATCACGCTGATGGAGTTCGGGGCTCCGGTGGCGCAGAGGTTCGTCCCCTCGAGCGGGTCGACGGCGATCTCGACCTCGGCGTCGCCGTCGCGGCCGCGGCCGACGCGCTCGCCGATGTAGAGCATGGGGGCCTCGTCCCGCTCCCCCTCGCCGATGACCACCGTCCCGGAGATGGCGAGGCCGCCGAACGCCCTGCGCATCGCCTCCACCGCCGCGTGGTCGGCGCCCTTCCGGTCGCCGCGCCCCATGAGCCGGGCCGACGCCAGCGCCGCCGCCTCGGTGATGCGCACCGACTCGAGCGCCAGGTTCCTGTCCACGGCGTCCTCCCCGGGCTAGCGGACCGGCTCCTCCCCCCGGGAGATGGCCGCCAGCAGCTCCGGGGGCATGCGCTGGATCCGCCCGTCGAGGTCGACGCAGGCGTGGCGGGTGCGCCCGGTCGCCACCAGCGCCCCCTCGCGGTGGACGCGGTAGCCGAAGCCCACCGAGGCGCGGCGCGCCTCGGTGAGCGAGGTCTCCACGGTGAGCAGGTCCTCGTAGAGCGCCGGCGCCTTGTACTGCACCTCGGCCTCGGCCACCGGCAGCCGGAGGTGGAAGCTCGCCTCCACGTCGCGGTAGCGCAGGCCCTTGGCCCGCAGGAACTCGGTCCGGCCGGCCTCGAAGTAGCGCAGGTAGTTCGCGTAGTAGACGATGCCCGCCTGGTCGGTGTCGCCGTAGATGACGCGGATCTGCAGCGGGACCATGTGGGCACTCCCGGTCGCGGAGCCTGTCGTGTAGCAGGTGGCCGCCGAGGCGCGCAAGGCGCGCCCGCCCCGAGCTCTAGCCTGCTCCTCTCTCTCTTTCGGTTGCGAATACGCGTAAGTGTCAGCGTTTGCTAGCGGGCATACGTGCACGCAACCAGATGGGAGCGGACTCCAAGAGCGAGTCGCAACTCTTCCTCCACCTCGGAGGAAGCGACCTCGACCGCGACCGCGACCGCGACCCCAAGCTCGACCCCGACCTCGACGGCGCACCCTCAGCGCCGCCGCTCGCGCCACAGCCGGCGCTGCTCCTTCGACACCGCCTTCCACCGCTCGCGCTCCGCCCGCGCCGCGCCGCCCTCGCGCCGGGCCGCCTGGCGCGCGAGCTCGAGCGCGAGCTTGCGGTGGCTCTCGACGCGCGCGGCGTCGATGCGCCCGTCGGCGATCGCCTCCCGGACGGCGCACCCGGGCTCGGCCCCGTGCGAGCAGTCCCTGAACCGGCAGCGCGCCGCGATCGCGGCGAGGTCCTCGAACGTTGCGTCGAGCCCGCTCGGGTCCCAGAGCCGCAGCTCGCGGATCCCCGGGCCGTCCACCAGCGCACCGCCGCCGGGCAGCGGGAAGAGCTCGCGACCCGACGTCGTGTGGACGCCGCGGTCGTCGGAGGCACGCACCGGCGCGGTGCGCTGCACCGCGCGGCCGAGGAGCGCGTTCGTGAGGGTGGACTTCCCCGCGCCGGAGGGGCCCACGAGGACGCCGGTCCGGTCCGGGCGTAGGCGCGCCGCGAGCGCGGCGACGCCCTCGCCCGTGAGCCCGGACGCGACCTCGACCTCGACGGCGGGAGCGGCGGCGCGGGCCTCGGCGAGCGCGGCGGCGAGGTCCTCCGCCCGGTCCGGCTTCGTGAGGACGATCACCGGCTCCGCGCCGCCCGCATGCACCGCCGCGAGCGTCCGCTCGAGGCGGCGCGGGTTCGGGCCCTCGTCGAGCCCCTGCACCACGAACACGACGTCCACGTTGGCGGCGAGCACCTGCTCCGCGGTCGCGCCGCCCGCGACGTTCCGGGAGAGCCAGGTGCGGCGCTCGAGGACGCGCGTGACGGTGCGATCGGGCCCGGGGCTCGCGACGACGAAGTCGCCCACCACCGGGAGGACGCCCTCGGCGCGCAGCCGACCCGGGACGACGACCGGGTGGGCGCCGTCCGGGAAGCGGACGAGGAGGCTGCGGCCGCGATCCGCGATCGCGCGGCCGACGAGGGAGGACTGGAGCTCCTCCAGGGAGAGCTGGGAAGAGAAGAAGGGACCGAAGCCGATGAGCTCGGGATGGACCACGGCGTACCTCGAGAGCGCGAGTGACGGACGGGATCCGCGCCCCTCGACGGGGTGGCGGGATCCGGACGGGCGCGTCACCTGCCGTTCGGCGGGCGGACGCGGCGACTCGGGCTAGCGGGCACGATCCACGCGTCCGGAATAGACCGGAAGCGGGTGCGCGGGCAAGCGGCGCGTGCGGGGGCCTCCGACCGCGACCGTGGAACTCCACAAGACGGGGTCAACTCCACGCCAAGCTCCGCGCCTGACCCGAAAGGCCGCGAAGGGTGGCGCTCCGTCGGGTGCGGTTGCACTCTCGAGGCAGCGGACCGGCGCGGTCCGACGGCTGGCCTCGCGCTTTGACCGTTCATGCCTCGAGGGGCCGACGAGGAGGTGCAGAGCACCACGAGCGAGCACTCGCCCACCGGCATGCATACGTGAAGGAGGATACGCAAGGATGGCGCTTCTCCTGTTCGGTGTCGCTCGCACCAGGGGAGTCGTCCGATGACCATCACGTGGGAGCGAGAGGGGCCGATTCCTCCAGCACTTCTTGAGACCTAGAGCGTCTCGATGCGGATGAGGTGGGTCGGCGCCGCGGTGGTGTCGAAGGCGTCCGCCTCGCGGATGGCCGCGGCCACGTCGGCCTCGCGCGCCGTGTGGGTGACGATCACCAGCGGCACCGCCCCGCCCCCGTCGGCCTGCTCGCGCTGCTGGACCGCCGCGATGGAGATGTGGCGCGCCGCCAGGCAGGCGGCGATGCGGGCCAGCACGCCGGGCACGTCGGCGACGGTGAAGCGCAGGTAGTAGGCGCAGCGGATCTCGGCGTGGGGGCGGAGCTGGACGCGCGGGGTGGCGGGCGGGAGCGGCACCCGGCCCGGGCTCGAGGCCACGATGTTCCGGGAGAGGTCGATGATGTCGGCCACGACCGCGCTGCCGGTGGGAAGCGCGCCCGCCCCCTGCCCGAAGAGCATCGACGGCCCCAGCGACTCGGAGCGCAGCAGCACGGCGTTGAAGGCGCCGCGCACCCCGGCGAGGAGCGAGCCCTGCGGGATGAACGCCGGGTGGACCCGGGCCTCGATGGTGTCGGGGCCGGCGTCGCCCTCGGCGCGGTCGCAGCGGCGCGCCACCGCCAGGAGCTTCAGCGCGTAGCCGAACTCGCGGCCCCACTGGAAGTCCTGGGGATCGAGCCCGAGGATGCCCTCGGTGAGCACGTCCTCGGGTCGGAGCCTGGCCCCGAAGGCCAGCTGCGCCAGGAGGCAGAGCTTCTGCGCGGCGTCGCCGCCGGAGACGTCCAGGGTCGGGTCGGCCTCGGCGTACCCGAGCCGCTGGGCCTCGGCGAGCGCCTGGGCCAGCGGCTGGCCCTTCTCGGCCATGGCGCTGAGGATGAAGTTGGTGGTCCCGTTGACGATCCCGTGGAGGGACTGGATGCGGTCGGAGGCCAGGGCCTCGCGCAGGGTCCGGATGATGGGGATGCCGCCGCAGACCGCGCCCTCGTAGTAGACGTCGACGCCGCGCTCGACGGCCAGGCGGAAGATCTCCTCGCCTCGCGCCGCCAGCAGCGCCTTGTTCGCGGTGACGACGTGCTTCCCCCGGAGGAGCGCCCCTCGCACGAGGTCGAAGGCCTCCTCGGTGCCGCCGATGAGCTCGACCACCACCTCCACCTTCGGGTCGTCGAGCAGGTCCTCGAGGCGTCCGGTGACGAGACCGCTCCGCAGGGCGACGGCGCGCTCCTTGGCGACGTCGCGCACCGCCACCCGCCGCACCACGATGCGCGCCCCCAGGCGAGCCTCGATCTCGCGCGCGTGGTTCTCCAGGATGGTGAGCACGCCGCCGCCCACCACCCCGAACCCCGCGATGCCCACGCCCACCTCACGCATGCTCACCTCTTCTTCAGCGAGTAGCTCCGCAGCTCGGCGGTGACCTGCGGCGCCACCTTCCCGTCCACGACCGCGTAGGTCTCGATGCGGACCGGCCCGACGCCGGGGGCGTAGGTGAGCTCCAGGACGTTCTCGGCGCCTCCGCTGGCGCGGAGGTGGGCGCGCACCCGCACGCAGCCCCGGAAGACCCCGGCCGCCGTCTCGACCCGCTCTCCCACCGCGGCGATCTCGTAGCGCTCGGTCGCCGAGACGCCGGTGACCGACACCCAGGCGTTGCCGACCTCGAGCGGCAGGCACAGGAGCCGGCGCGAGCGGTCGCGGAGGCAGTCGGGGTCGGCGCGGAGCTCGCCGCGCTCGCTGTCCCGGAAGAACCCGTCCCGGGTGCGCTCCAGGATGCGCACCCGCCGCTCCGGCGGGCGCGCCGACGCCGGGAGCGCCGGGCTCCGGTCGAGGTAGACCCACTCGTTCCCGACCGCCAGCGGGAAGAAGTCGCCGGGCGATGGACCTCGCGCCCCGCCGCCGGGCGCGCGGGACGCGCCGGCACAGCCCGCCGCTGCCGCGGCGGCCAGGATCGCGATCCGGTGCACCACGCCGGCAATCCTACCGCGCCGGCCGCCGCCGCGAGCGGAATCCTGGCGCGGCCGGGACCCCGCGGACGGGCCCGCGCCGGGATCGGGCGGCCGGGCACGGCGTCAGGGGCGTGCCGGGCCGGCCTCCGCGGTCCGGGCCTCCATCTCGTCGAGGGCCTGCTGGGCCGCGGCGCGGACCAGCGGGTCGGCGTGGCCGCTCGCCAGCGTCAGGAGGTAGGAGCGGGCGTCCGGCCCGCCCACGTCGCCGATGATGCGGGCCAGGTGTGCCACCGACGGGCCCTGCCGCTTCTGCGCCAGGCGCACCAGCGGCGGCACCGCGGCCGGGTCGCCGATCTGCCCCAGCGCTCCGATGGCGCGCTCGACCACCTCGGGGTCGGGATCCGCGAGCCGCTCCACCAGGGCCGGAACGGCGGCGCGGCTCTTCCGGTCCGCCAGGACCCGCACCGCGCAGTCGCGGACCCTGGCGTCGGGCGCTCCCAGGTCGGCCACGAGCTCGTCCTCCCGCTTGCGCTCCGCGGCCAGGAGGAGGGCGAAGCCGCCCACCGCCCGCTCCAGGGCGCTGGCCGTGGCCCGCGAGAAGGCGTCGCGCAGCGCCCGCGGCCCGGCGCCGACCGGCTCGACCGCCCGCGCGGTCTCGCGGAGCGTACCCCCGGACTCCTGGGGCGACAGCTCCAGCGTGAGCACGACGTGGGCCGACGGCCCGGCGGCGCCGCCCGTCGCCTCGGCGCGGTGCACCGCGACGCGCCCGAGCCACCGGCGCGCCGCCGCGCCGTCCGGCGCCCGGGGGCCGAAGGTCCGGGAGGAGCGCAGCGCCTCGACCGCGACCCGCAGGACCTCGTCCGGCCCCACCCCGGCCCCCTCCAGCCGCTGGGCCGCCTCGGTCTCCGCCACCACCACCCGGTCCACCGACTGGCGCGGCGCCGGCGCGCGGCACGCGCCCGACGCCACCAGCGCGGCGCAGAGCGCGGCCCGCGTCACGCCGACTCGCCTCCGCCCTCCCCGCCGCTCGTCGGCGGCGGCGCCGCTGCGGGAGGCGCTGCCGCCTCGCCGGAGGCCGCCGGACCCTCGCGGCGCTCGCCGCGGCCGCGGCGCCGGCGGCGGCGCCGGCGGCGCCGGCCGCCCTCGCGCGCCGACGTGGCGCCCTCGGCGGCCGCACCCGGGACCCCCTCGGCCTCCTCCCGCTCGTCCTCGTCCCCCTCCGGCCCCTCGGGCTCGTCCGGCTCCCCGCCGGAGGCGTCGCCCTCGGCGCCGGCGGCCACGTCGGGCGGGGCGGCGGCGGTCGCCTCGCCGCTCCCCTCCGCCGCGACCACCTCGGGCTCGCCGCCCTCGCGGCGCGCCTCGCGCCGGTCGTCGCGCTCCGGGCGCTCGCGGCGCTCCCGGTCCTCGCGCCTGGCGCGGCGCGCCGCCTCCTCCTCGGCCGCTTCCTCGGCCGCCTGGCGGAAGAATTCCTCGTCGACCTCGGGGACCACGACCTGGCGGCACCCCACCGAGGCGTCGGCGAGGGCCTCGGCGAAGGCCTCCCCGGCGAGCAGCAGGACCGGCAGCTGGCCCGGCGCGGTCGCCTCGGCCCGGGCCTCGCGCCCGGCGTCCGCGGCGCAGAGGAGCACCCCGATCTGCGCGCCGTAGTTGGAGATGTCCCGCCGCAGGTCGGCGATGTCGCGGCGCGAGATCTCGCCCCCGCTCCGGACGACCCGGACGCAGTGGCGCACCTCGGCCAGCCCCATCCGGCGGCGGCCGGTGAAGACCACGTGGTCCCGCCCGCGCTTCGCGACCTTGAGCTCGCGAAGCCCCTGGCGCTCCAGCAGCCGCGCCCCCACCCATTCGGCCGTGGCGCCGTCGCACTCCCGCAGCCGGCGGCGCAGCGCCGCCAGGCCCGCCCGCCTGGCCTCGGCCGGGGTGACGGGCGCCCGGGACACCGCCACGGCCGCCTGCGCCGCGACCCGCTCGCCCGGCTCGGGCTGGGCGGCGAGGGAGACCGACTCGCCCTCGAGCGCGAACAGCGCCTTGCGGCCCCCGGCCTCGCGCCGCCGGTTGTCCTCGGCCAGCGCCGCCGCCAGCGCGCCGGCGTCCCGGACGAAGGCGTCGGGCATGAGGAGCCGCTCCGCGCCCTGCGCCGCGATCTCGGTGAGCGACATGGGCCGCTCGGCCCCTGCCAGGATCTCGAACGCGACCTCCGCCGGCGGAGGGAAGCGGCGGCGCCGCTCCTCGCCCTCCTCGCGCCGCCGCGCCCGCCCCTCGCCGCGAACGCGCCCCAGCTCGCGCGACGGCACCGGGTGACGCTCCCGGCCGCGGTAGGCCAGGTCGATGACCGGCGGCGGCTCGACGAGCCCGTCGAGCCCGGCCGGGTCCTCGTCGATGCCCCACTCCTCGAGCGCGAAGGTCCCCGCCTGCACCACCACCACGTGGCGATCGGCGCGCGGCAGTCGGCAGTGGTTGGCGAGCTGGCCTCCCATGACCTCGTCGGGGATCTTCCCCACGTGGTCGAGCAGGCTCTCGCGGACGGCGATCTCCGCGATCTTCTTGAAGTGAAGGGGCTTGCCCTCTCGCCGCAGGACCTCGATGGCGGCTTCGGTGAACGTCATCGCTCCGTCCGGAAAATCCTCTGGCCGCTGGCGGCGTTGCCGCTGCATCTTGGTGCCCGGTCCCCTGCCTGTCAACGTTGAATCGGGGCGCCCGCCGGGCCCATGCTCGACCGCGATGGTCCGCGTGCGCGTCGGCTCCGGGTGGAAGGAGGACCCCGGCCTCCGCCGCTCGCTCCTCCGGGGCGGCGACGCCGCGGCTCGCGCGCTCCAGGCCATGGCCGAGCCCCTGGCCATCGAGGTGGAGGGCGTGGACCTCGCCCGCGGCCGGGCCGAGGGCCCGCTCCTGGCGGCGCTCACCGGGCTCGCCGAGGCCGCGGCTCGGCTCGTCGCCGGACGCCCGCGCGCCGCCGTCTCCCTCGCCGACGGCGCCCAGGAGCTCCTGCTGCGCCGCCGCGGCGCGGCGGTGCTGGCGACGCTCGTGTCGCTGGAGCGCCCTTCCCGGCTGCTCGCCCAGGACGTCGAGGTCGAGCTCGCGGCGCTGGCGAGCGCCGTGGGCGAGGCGGGCGACGCCTTCCTCGCCGACCTGGCGGCGGTCCAGCCCGCCGCGGCCCGCTCGGCGCCGGCCCGCGAGCTGGCCCGGGCGCTTCGCCGGCTCGCCGCCGCCCGGCCGGCGCACCCCGCGCCCGCGGCACCCGCCGCGGCCCGCCCGCCCCGCCTGCGGCGCCGGCCCGCGGCCCTGGCGTGCGCCGTCGAGATCCACGACGAGGAGGGGCTCGTGGCCGCCTACCGCGGGCCGGAGCCGGACCTGGGCTCGCTCCTCGCCCCGGGCCGGGTGGCGCTCCGCGCCCCGCAGGGCGCCGAGGTCTTCGCCGCCGAGGCCCCGCCGTTCCTGGTCCTCAGGGACCTCGCGGCCCTGGCGGAGCGCGTCGCCGCCGCCGTGCGCGCCGGCGAGCCGGCGGCCGCGGCGACGCTGGCCCTTCCGCGGCGCCGCACCCTGGAGGTCCGCGTCGATCTCCGGCGCCGCACGGTGGCGGCCTCCGGCCACCGCGCGGTGGAGGCCGAGCCGCTCGCCGTCGCCGAGGCGCTGCTCGAGGGGGCGCTGGACTTCTGCGGCGCCGCCGCGGCTCGCAACCCCTGGCAGGCGGAGAACGGGTACCTGGCCGAGCTGCGCCGGCGGGCGGCGCAGTCTCTGGCCCACGTCCGCGAGCTGCGCGCCGGCGACCTCTCCTCCGCGCCCCGGCCCGGCCTCCGCCCGCCGCGCCTGCCCAGGTCGCACCGCCGCCCGCTCGGTCCGGGGCGGCTGCGCCGGCTCTCCTGGCGCCGGGTGCGGGAGGCGGAGGTCGGCGCTCCCGCCGGCGACGGCCTGTTCCTCGCCGGCGGCGTCCTCGTGGCCGCGGGCGCCGCCGCGGTGCGCGGCTTCGACGCCGCCAGCGGCGCCCCGCGGTGGCGCGGCCCGGGGACCCGCTGGGCCGGGCTCGCCGGGCGCGCGCTCCTCGCGGCCGAGGCCTCCCGGCTCCTCCGCCTCGACCCCGCGAGCGGCCGGCCCCTGTGGGAGCGGCCGCCCCCGGGCGACGGGCCCCCGCGCGCGGCCCTGTGGCTCCGGGGCGCGCTCCTGGTCGCGGCCGGGGGCGGGCTCTGGGCCCTCGACCCGGCGCGCGGCGCGGCCCGGTGGCGCTTCGAGCCCCCCGGCGCCTCCCGCCTCGAGTGCGCGTCGCTCGGCGCGCTGGCCCTGGCGGCGTCCGACGCCGGCTTCCTCTACGGGGTGGGCGCCGACGGCGGAACGGCCTGGCGCCTGCTCCTCCCGGGCCCTCCCGCGGGACCGCCCGTGCCGGCGGGGCGCCTCTGCGCCATCGCCTGCGCCGCGCCGGTCGGCGGGGCGCTCCTGGCCTTCGACCCGGCCACCGGCCGGCGCCTCTGGGAGGCGCCGCTCGACTTCCTCCCCTCGGGTCCGCCCGTCCGCTGCGCCGGGCGCCTCGCCGTTCCGGGAGCCGTCGCGGGCGACGCCGTCG
>DATBLK010000307.1:0-14355 GCA_036555405.1 Anaeromyxobacteraceae bacterium | reverse complement strand
ACCGCGCGACACCCTCGGCGGTCCACCGCCGGCCGTCGGCGCCGGGGCCGGACCGCACGACACCCTCGGCGGCCCGCCCCCGACGACCGGCGCCGGGGCCGAACCGCGCGACACCCTCGGCGGTCCACCGCCGGCCGTCGGCGCCGGGGCCGGACCACACGACACCCTCGGCGGCCCACCCCCGACGACCGGCGCCGGGGCCGGACCGCGCGACACCCTCGGCGGCCCACCCCCTGCGGGCGGCGCCGAAGCGCGCGACACCCTCGGCGGCCAACCGCCGGCGCCAAGGGCCACGCTCGCGATCTACGAGCTCGCGCCGCCGGCCCCGGGCGCACCGGCGGAGCCCGCGGCGGGTCTCGACCCCACGGTCCTCGACGACCCGGACCGCCTCCGGGCCGCCGCCGAAGGCGCGGCCGGGTCGGCCCGCGCCCGGCTGCTGGACCTCCTCTCCCACCGCCTGGAACGGGCCGGCGACCGGAACGGCGCCGCCGACGCGCTCCTCGGCGCCGCCGAGGCCGACCCCGCCCTCGCCGAGGCCGCCGCCACCCGGGTCCTCGAGCTGGCTGCCGGCGACGAGGCCCGCGAGCTGGCCGCGCGCCGCCTGCGCGTCCGCGGCGCGGCGAGCCCGGCGGCTCGCGCCGCAGCCATGCGGGAGCTGGGCCGGGCCCTGGCGCTGCGGCCCGAGGGCCGCGCCGAGGCCGTCGACCTCCTGGAGCGCGCGCTCGGCCTCGCGCCCGCCGACGGCGCTGCCGCCGAGGCGCTGGCGCGCGCGCTCCTCGAGTCCGGCCTGCCCGAGCGCGCGCTCGAGCTCCTCTCGCGCTTCGAGGCCGGTGCGCCCGGATTCCCCGCCGCCGCCTCCGCCGCCCTGGCCGTCGCCGCGGCGCGCGCCGCCGGCGACCCGGGAGGGGGCCTGGACCGGGCGCGCCGCGCTGCGGGGACCGCCCCCGGCGACGCCGCGCTCCAGGAGATCTGGGGCGAGGCGGCGAGCGCCGCCGGCCTGCACGCCGAGGCCCTGCAGGCCTGGGGCGCGGCGCTGGCAGCCGACCGGGCGGCTGCTCCGCGCGACGAGGCGCGGCGCCGCCGCGGGCTCGGCGCCGCCCTCCTCGCCTCGGGAAGGGCCGACGAGGGCCTGCGCGAGATCACCGCTGCCGCCGACCGGGCGCCCGGCGACCTCGGCGGCCTCGAGCAGGCGACCGCGGCCCTCGAGGCGGCCGGCCGCGGGCGGGAGGCGCTGGCCTACGGGGAGCGCGCCGCCATGCTGCTCCCGGCCGGCGAAGCCCGCGCCGCCCGGCTGGGGCAGCTCGGCGCCTCGGCCGAGCAGCTCGGGGAACGCGCCCTGGCGCTGTGGCTGTGGGAGGGCGCTCGCGCCGAGACCCCCCGCGACCCGGGGATCCTCGCGGCGCTCGTCCGCCTCCACGCCGACGGCGGCGACTCCGCGACGCTGGTGCGGCTCTCGCGGGAGCTCGAGGCGGTCGCGGGCCCGGAGGCGCTCCGGCCGCACGCCGGCGCCCTGGGTCGGGCCGCGGCCCGCGCCCTGGGCCCGGCGCTGGAGCGCGCGCGGCGCCAGATCGCCGACCCCGGCGCGCTGACGGCGCTGGCGGCCGCCTGCGCCTCCGCGCGCGACGGCGGCCCCGAGGACGCCCGCCGCGTCGAGCTCGAGCGGTCGGCCGCGGCCCTCGCCGCCTTCCTCGACCCGCGCCTCGCCGCGCCGCCGGCTCCGGCCCCGCCGGAGCGCGTCCCCGCGCAGCTCCGCACCCGGGCGGCGCTGCCGCTCGCCACCGGGCCCACCGCCCAGCTGCTGGCGCTGCTCGCGCCCTGGCTCGAGCCCCTCTTCCCGGCCGACCGGGCCAGGCGCGGCGCCGGTCCGGGCCAGCGGCTCGGACCGCAGCGGGCCCCGGCCCTGGAGGCGCGCCTCGCCGCCGCCGGGCGCGCCTTCGGGTCGCGACCCGCCGTCGGATTCCTCGCCGACGGCGGGGGCTGCGACATCTGGATCGAGAACACGCAGCCGCCGTCGCTGGTGCTCGGCGCGCAGCTGCCGCGGGAGCTGCGGCCCAGCGCCGTCGACTTCGCCCTGGCGCGCGCCCTCTGCCACGCCGACCTCGGCGGCGCGCTGGCGGGGAGGTTCTCGCCCCGGGACGTGGGCGTGCTCTGCGAGCTCGCCTGTCGCTTCGCCGGAGGCGCGCCGCCGCACCTGGGCCTGCCGCCCGAGCGCGCCCGGGCCTTCATCGACGCGCTGGAGCGGATCGTGCCCCCCACCGTGCGCCAGCGGGCCGCCGCCCTGAGCGCCGACACGGCGGCCGAGCTGCGGGGCCTGCCGGCCCGCGAGCTCCAGCTCGCGCTGCGCCGCACCGCCTCGCGCCAGGCCCTCCTCTGGACCGGGGACCCGCTGGGCGCGCTCGAGGCGCTGGGCGCGGCCCGGCGCGGGCCCGGGCGCCCGGACCCCCTGGCCGACCGGGTCCGGGCGCTCGGCGAACCCGACCTCGCCGACCTCGCCGGCTTCGCGCTCTCCGAGCTCTACCTCGAGCTCCGGCTCGCGACGGAGGCTCGTCCGTGACCCGCCTGGCCGCGCTCGCTCTCCTCCTCGCAGGCTGCGACCCGGCGCTGCCGCCGTGCCCGGGAACGCCCCAGGGCACGTTCCTCTTCGAGCTGGTGCCGACGCAGGCCGTCGGCGCCGCCTGCGCCTTCGCCAGGCCGGAGAGCCCCGACCCCTTCCTGGGCGTCGTCTCCTGGCTCCCGGGGGACGGAGCCGCGTTCTGCCTGCCCCGCCCGCTGGCGGCGCCCAAGGTGGGGACGCACAGCGGCGACGCCGTGTCCTTCTCGACCGAGGAGGCGGCGCTGCAGGTCTCGGGCTGCTCCTGCCAGCTGGCGCTCCTCGAGGCGATCGCCGGGCGGGTGCTCCGCGACGGCGCCGGCGACGCCGTGGAGTTCGAGGGAGAGGTCGTCTACACGCTCAGGCTGTCGAGCGACCCGTCCTGCGACCCGGCGGCGCAGGTCTGTCCTCCGCCCGCGGGAGAGTCCTCCTGCTGTCCCCTCGTCGGGGCCGGCGCCGTGCCGTCCTGCGAGATCCGCTACACGCTGAAGGGCAAGTAGCCCTCCCCGGCCGCCTTGCGCCGGTCGCCCCGGGTCGGGGAGGATGCGCCACCTGTGCGCAAGAAGAGGGCGGTGGTGCTCCTCTCCGGGGGACTCGACTCGGCGACCTGCCTCGCCGCGGCGCGGTCGCGCGGCCTGGAGGCCCACGCGCTCTCGGTGGACTACGGGCAGCGGCACCGCGCCGAGCTCGGGAACGCCCGGCGCCTGGCGCGCGCGCTCGGCGCCAGGAGCCACCTCGTGGTCCGCGTCGACCTCGCCGCCTTCGGCGGATCGGCGCTGACCGACCGGGCGCTCGCCGTCCCCAAGGGGCGCCGGCCCCGGGACATCGCCCGCGGCATCCCGGTCACCTACGTGCCCGCGCGGAACACCGTGCTCCTGGCGCTGGCCCTGGCCCACGCCGAGGGGCTGGGCGCGAGCGAGATCTTCATCGGCGTGAACGCCCTCGACTACTCCGGCTACCCGGACTGCCGGCCGGCCTTCGTGCGGGCCTTCGAGCGGCTCGCCCGCGTGGCGACCAGGGCCGGCGTCGAGGGCGCGCGCCTCCGCATCCGGGCCCCGCTCCTGCGCCTGCGCAAGGCCGGCATCGTCCGCCTGGCGGCGCGGCTCGGCGTCCCGCTCCGGCTCACCGCCAGCTGCTACGACCCGGTCCGCGGCCGGGCCTGCGGGCGCTGCGACGCCTGCCAGCTCCGGCTCCGCGGGTTCGCGCGCGCCGGGCTCCGCGACCCCGTCCCGTACGCGAGGTGAACGATGCCCTTCATCCGACGCAGGTACGCCGGGCACACCGATCCGGAGATCTACGAGAAGGTGGACGGGGTGATGGAGCGGCTCGCCGGCGAGATGGGCCTCGCCTACGAGACCGACGCCGCCGCCCGCACCGGCAAGGTGGCGAAGATGGGGATCAACGGGAGGTATGTCGTCGAGGCCGGCGAGGTGACGGTCGAGCTGAGCTATCCGATGCTCGTCCCCGGCTCGCTGCGCAAGCGGGTGGAGGAGAAGATCGCCTCCCACCTCCAGAACCTGTTCGCATGAGCCACGGAGCGCGATTCGCGAACGCCTGGCAACGATGCGTGGCGTTCGGGAATCAAGACCGGGTGTCTAGTCGAGCCGCACCAGCACCGCGCCGGCGCGCTCGTTCAGCCGCTCCACGGCGGCGTAGATGGCCGCGAGCAGCGAGTCGCCGCTGCCGGTGGCCGAGCGCGGCCCCCCGGCTCGGCGCCGGCGGGCCGCCGGCCCGGCCACGATGCGCGCTCCGGCGCGGCCGGAGAGTGCCTCGGGCCACAGGCGCACCTGCATGCCGGCCCGGTGGAGGGCCAGGAGCGCCCGGCCGGTCTCGGCCGCCACGCGTTCGTCGGAGGAGGTCATGCTCGCGCCGGCGCGGCCCGGGGTCGCGCCCCGGCCATGGTAGCCGGGAGGGGCGGCGGCGCCAGTTCCGGGAAGGGCGGCGGCCCGACTCCCGAGCCCGGGTCGGGCGGGCCTGCTATCTTCCCGGGCGCCCGCGGCGGCGGGGCGGCGCCGCGGCACGGAGGAGCAGGCCATGAAGGTCGTTCGCACCAGCGAGATCCCGTGGGGCCAGGGCATCGACAGGGGCCCCTTCCAGCAGCGCCGCAAGGGTCTCGGCGGCGCGAGGCTCAGCTGCGGCCTGTGGGAGCTGCCGCCGGGCAAGCGCTCGTTCCCGCTGCACGTGCATCACGTCGCCGAGGAGGCGCTCTTCGTGGTCTCCGGCCGCGGGAAGGTCCGCACGCCCGAGGGGACGACGGAGATCGGGCCCGGCGACTACGTCTCCTTCCCGGCGGGCGGACCCGCCCACCAGCTCCTGAACGACGGCGCCGAGCCCCTCGTCTACGTCGGCATGGCGGCCACGCAGGGCGTCGACGTCGTCGAGTACCCCGACTCGGGCAAGGTGGCGGCCTCGGTGGGCGCCCGGCCCGAGGGGAAGCGCTTCATCTTCCGGAAGGACGCGCAGGTCGACTACTTCGACGGCGAGCCGGGGACGTAGCACCGGTGCGGGGCGCAGGTGTCCCTGTCCACGATCCGGGGCCGCACCGTCGACGTCCACCTCTGGGCGCGAGCCTCCGAGGTCGACTCGGCGGCCCTCGACCAGCTCCGGAACGTGGCCTCCCTGCCCTGGGTCTTCCACCACGTGGCCGCGATGCCCGACGTCCACCCCGGCAAGGGGGCGACGGTGGGCTCGGTCATCGCCATGAGGGACGCCGTGGCGCCGGCGGCGGTCGGCGTCGACATCGGGTGCGGCATGGCGGCGGTGAGGACCAGCCTGCGGGCCGGGGACCTGCCCGGCGACCTCGGTCCCCTGCGCCGCGAGATCGAGCGCCGGATCCCGGTGGGCTTCGCCCAGCACCGCGACCCGCACCCGCTCGCGGCGGAGCACGCGGCGCTGTGGCGCGAGTTCTCCGATCTCGACCCGGGCGTGAAGGACCTCGCCGGCAAGGCGATGCGCCAGCTCGGCACGCTCGGCGGCGGGAACCACTTCATCGAGGCCTGCCTCGACGGCGAGGGGTCCGTCTGGATCATGCTCCACTCGGGCTCGCGCAACGTCGGCAAGACGCTCGCCGACATCCACATCGCCCGCGCCCGCAAGCTCTCGCACAACGCCGGGCTCCCCGACCGCGACCTCGCCGTCTTCCTGGCGGGCACGCCGGAGATGGCCGCCTACCGCCGGGACCTGTTCTGGGCGCAGCGCTACGCGGCCGCGAACCGCGCGGTGATGCTCCGCATCCTCGAGGCCGGGGTCCGCGACGCCTTCCCCGGCCGCGAGGTCTCCTTCGCCGAGCCCATCTCCTGCCACCACAACTACGTGGCGGAGGAGCTCCACTACGGCGCCAGGGTGCTGGTGACGCGCAAGGGCGCCATCCGCGCCGGCCGGGGGGAGCTCGGCATCATCCCCGGCTCCATGGGCACCCCGTCCTTCGTCGTGCGCGGCCTCGGCAACGCCGAGTCCTTCGAGTCGGCGGCCCACGGCGCCGGGCGCCTGATGAGCCGCAGCGCGGCGCGGAAGCGCTTCACCGCCAGGGACCTCGAGCGGCAGACCGCCGGCGTCGAGTGCCGCAAGGACGGCGGCGTGGTCGACGAGATCCCCGCCGCCTACAAGCCCATCGAGCGGGTGATGGAGGACCAGAAGGACCTCGTCGAGGTCGTGGCCGAGCTCCGCCAGGTGCTGTGCGTGAAGGGCTAGGCGGCCTCCAAGGCGGCCTCTAGGGCGCGAGCAGGGTCGGGCAGTGCCCGGGCCGGGACGGCGCCTCCGCGATGGCGCCGCCGCGCGGGATGCACTGGTCGGGCGGAAGCCCGGCGCCGCGCTCCACGTGGGCCGCGAGGAGGTCGAAGGCCCGCTGCGCGTGCGGCATGATGAGCTCGAGCTGCGGGTAGGCGTCGGCGTAGGTCTCGATGTGGTTGCCGTTCTGCACCTCGTACAGCCGGTAGGCGGGCCGGTCGCCGTCGTCCCCGCCGGGAGAGCGGACCAGGCGCGCGTAGGCGCGCGCGTGGCGGTCGATGGGCAGCAGGGAGTCCATGGTCCCGGCCACGGTGACGAGCGGCCGCCGGATGCGCCCGGTGGTCGCGAAGGCCGCCAGCTCCTCGCCGACGTCGGAGGCGGAGAGCCGCGCGATGTAGTTGTAGTCTCCGGCCCCGGCGCCGTACGTGTCGTAGGTCGGGTCGAGGCGCTTCTGCCACTGGCACTGGGTGACCTCCCAGAAGGCGGCGCTGTGGCGCAGCCACAGCGTCTCCGCGGGGGACTGGACGATGTCCGGCGGGTACCCCGCGGCGCGGATGTTCCTGGCCGCGGTCGAGCCCGGGTCGAACCCCGAGGACACGTAGTCCGGCCAGTTCAGCACCGCCGGAGGAAGGTCGGTGAGGAGGTTCGGGGCGGCCTCCTCGACGAAGGTCCCCTCCCAGTCGACACCGCCGTCGAAGAGCTGCGGGTAGGACTCGACCGCCCTCCGCACCTGGTAGCCGCCGTTGGAGGTCCCCACCGCGTAGGTGTGGCGCGGGCGCCGGCCGTAGCGCGCCTCGACGCCCCGGCGCGCCACCCGCGACGCCTCGGCCATGTAGTGGGCCCAGCGCGTGAACGGCTGGTCCGGGTCGTTGTCGTAGAAGTGGACCCAGACCGTGGACGAGGGGCCGAGGCGGCAGGCGAGCGGATCCGCGGGAGGCGTGGGGCTCACCCCTGCGAGGAAGAGGTTGAGCACGCCCTTGTTCTGCGAGGCGTAGGCGTATCCCTTCTGCAGGACGTGGTCGCTCCAGGCGAAGTCGCCGTTGAACTCGCTGCGCGTGCCCGAGGCCCCGGCGACGACGAGCCCGCCGTTCCACTCGTCCGGAAGCCGCAGCAGGAAGCGCGCCTGGCCGGTCGGGTCGCCGGCGAAGCGCGCCTGGATCTGGAGCCCGGGGACGGCGCGGTCGATGGGCGGGCGCCGGGCGGCGCTCGGGGCGATGACGTCCCTGTCCGTCCTGGGTGTGAAGGCGAAGGCCGGCAGCCCGGGGATGGCGTTGTTCGCCGGGGTGGTGTCGGGATTGGCGGTGGTGAGGTCCGCGCTCTCGACGCAGCCGGCGTCGGCGAGGAGGCCCGCGAGGCGCGCCAGGACGGCCTCGCAGCGCGTCCGGCGGCCCCCGTCGGCGGACGCGGCGCCGGCGAGGAGGAGGAGCGCCGCCGCGGAGGCGGCGAGGGCGAGCGCTCGGAGTCGAGGGGTCATCGGCAATCCTCCGGTGGCGGTGGCCTGCCGATCGTGCGCGCCGGCGCCGCCGGGTCGCCATCCCTTTGTGTGGCGCCCCTCACTCGGGTCCGCGGAACCCGCAGGGCATCCTCCGCCGGGGATTCGGTACAATGGCGCGTGCCCGGCTCGGTGCTGGCCGCCCTGGCGCTCGCCGCCGCGCCCCCGCTCGTCGACGCCGCCGCGGTCGTCCCGGGCGCGGTCCTGGACCTGCGCTACGCCACGGCCCGCAACGTCACCGGCCGGCCGCTCTACCCCGCGGCGCGCTGCCTCCTCCTCGGGACGGTCGCCGAGCGGCTGGCCCGCGCCGAGGCCGACCTCGAGGCCCGCGGCTTCCGGCTCCTCCTCTGGGACTGCTACCGGCCGCCGTCGGCCCAGGCCGCGCTCTGGCGCGCCCTTCCCGACCCGCGCTGGGTGGCCGACCCCGCCCGCGGATCGAACCACGGGCGCGGCGCCGCCGTCGACGTCTCGCTGGTGAGGCTCGACGGCTCGCCGGTCGAGATGCCGACCGACCACGACGCCTTCGTGGCCCGCGCCCGGCCCGCGGCGGTGGCCGGCATCGGCGCCGCCGCGCTGGCGCACCGCGAGCTGCTCGCGGCGTCGATGCGCCGGGCGGGCTTCGTGCCCGGCCGAGGCGAGTGGTGGCACTTCGACGAGCCCCGGGCCCGCGCCCTTCCGCTCCTCGACGTGCCGCTCGAGGGGCCGCCGTGACCGCGGCCCAGCGGGCGCTGGCCGCGCTCGACGGGCTTCCGCCCGGGCGGCGGATCGCCGCGGCGGCGCGCCGTCTCGCGGGCCGGCCGGGCGGCCGGCTCGCGGCCCTGGCGGTGGGGCGCGAGGACGCGCCCGACGACCGGCTCCTCGACGGCCGGCTCCTCGGCGCCATCTGCGAGCGGGCGCTCGGCGGCGCCGCCGGCGCCGTCTTCACCGGCGCCGCGGAGGCACGCATCCTCGCCGCCTTCGGCCTGGCGCGGGCGGCGGCGAGGCGCGGGGCCGACGCGGCGCGCGCCGTCGCCGCCCTGCTCGGCGAGGAGGAGCCGGCGCCCGATCTCGCGCCGGCGCTCGAGGGCCTGCGCGTCCTCGACCCCTGCTGCGGCGGCGGCGCGCTCCTCGCCGCCGCCGCGATCCTGGCGCGGCGGACCGGGGCCCGGCTGCGGCTGGCGGGCCTGGACCTCGCCCCGCTCGCCGTCCGGGCCTGCGCCGCGAGGCTCTCGCTCCTCGGGGCGCGGGCCGAGGTCCGGCGCGCCGACGCGCTGGCGGCGCGCTGGCCCGAGGCCGACCTCGTCCTCGCCAACCCCCCCTTCCTGCGCCACGAGGCGCTGAGCGCGGCCGCGAAGACGCGCGCCGCCCGCCGCTCCGGCCTCTCGCGGCAGGCGGACCTCTCGGCCCACCTCACCCTCCTCGCCCTGCGCCACGCCCCGGTGGCAGCCCTGGTCTGGCCGCGCGCCCTCTCGACCGCCCGGTCGGCGGCTCCGCTCCTCGCCGAGGCCCGGGCCCGCGGAGGCTTCGCGCTGCGGCTCTCCTCGCGCGCCGCCGGGAGCTTCGCCGCCTCGGTGGACACCGCGCTCGCCGTCTGGGTGGAGGGCCACCGGGGGGTGCCGGCCGCGGAGGCGGCGGTCCCGGTCGCGGCGCTGGCCCCCGGGGAGCTCGCGGCGCTGGCCCGCGGCCGGTCGACGCCGCGCCTCCGGCTGCGGCCGGGAGCCGCGCCGGCGCCGAGCGGCTCGGTGCCGCTCTCCGCGCTGGCCCGCGTCCGCTTCGGCATGAAGTCGGGCTGCAACGCCTTCTTCCACCTGCGGCCCCTCGGCGGCGGGCGGTTCGCGAGCGCGCTCGCCGGCGAGGTGGCGCTGGCCCCGGGCGACGCGGCCCCCGTGCTGGCGACGCTGAAGGAGGCGGCGGCCCCGCTCCTGGCCGCGCCGGCGCGGGTCCTCTTCCGCCCGGGCGGCGGGACGCCGACGGCCCGGGCCTACGTCGCCCTCGGCGAGTCGCTCGGGGTCCATCGGCGTCCGACCTGCGCCGGCCGCAGCCCCTGGTGGCTGGTGGCTCCGGGGCGGCGCCCGGCGCCGGTCCTCTACCCGGCCAAGGTGGGCGCCCGGGCATTCGCCTTCCTGAACGACCGCGGCCTCCTCGAGGACAAGAAGTGGCACGCGCTCTTCCCCGCGGCCCTGGAGCCGCGCCTCCTCGCCGCCGTCCTCTGCGCCACCCCGGTGCGGCTGGCCGTCGACCTCGAGGCGCGACAGCTCACCGGCGCCCAGGCCATCGCCGACGTCGACTGCCGCGTCCTCGCCGCCGCGCCGCTCCCCCGGGCGGAGGCGCTGCGCGACGCGGCGCGCGACATCGAGGAGGCGTTCGCGGCCCTGGCCCGCGACGGGGTGACCACCGACCTCGCCGCGGCGCTGGCCCGCCCGGCGCAGCGCGCCCTGGACGCGGTGGTGGCCCGGCTCCTCGGGATGGGCCGCCGCGACGCGGAGCGATGCCGCCGCACCCTCGCGGGCCGGGTGGCGGCGCGGCTCGCCAAGGCGGCGGAGGTCCGCGCCCGGGTGGCGGGGGCCGGGTAGCGCCCCGCACCGGCCGGCACTATCCTCGCGGCGTGCTCCCCCTGCTCGCCGCGGTGGCGCTCGCGGCCGCCCCCGGGTCCGATCTCGAGGACGAGCCCCCGGCCGAGGAGGAGCCGCGCGCCCGGGTCGCCCTGGCGCTCTGGGGCGGGGGCGCGACGCTCCTCGACCCGGGCCGCGGCATGAGCCCCTTCGTCGGCGCCGAGGTGGGCTGGCTCTTCTCCGAGTCCGCGCTCTCGCTTCTCTGGGAGCAGCACCGCTACGGCGTGGGCCAGGCGTCGCGCACCTGGACGCAGGTGGCGGTGCTGCGCCTCGAGCAGCACTTCGAGACCCGGCGCGGCGCCGAGGGGACGATGACCTTCGGGCTCGGGGCGGGCCGGCCGGACCGGAGCTGGACCCTCTGGTACCAGTTCGCGGTGGGCTTCCGGCTGGTCGGCGACCCCTTCTTCCTCAAGGGCGAGATCGGGTTCGAGCGCGCCAACTACGTCCGGCTCGCGGCCTCCCTGGGCGCGGTCTTCTGACGCCACGCCTCGACAAGGTGTTGCGCCGGGGTCCCCGCCGGCACAGGGTAGGTGCGCCTCCGGCAGCGCGCCGCGAACCTGCGGCGCGCCCGCGGCATCGAAAGCATCGTTCGCGTCCCCGACCGACCCAAAGGAGTGAGAGGCATGAAGAGGCTCGCAGCCGTCCTCGCCGCCGCCCTGCCGGGCCTGGCGCTCGCCGAGGCGACCACCTGGAACATCGACACCGCCCACACCCAGACCGGGTTCTCGGTCCGGCACCTCGTCATCGCGACCGTGAAGGGCGACTTCGGGAAGACCACCGGCTCGGTGGTCTACGACGAGAAGGACCCCTCGAAGTCCTCGGTGGAGGCGACCATCGACGTCACCACCCTCAGCACCCGCATCGCCGACCGCGACGCCCATCTCAAGTCGCCCGACTTCCTCGACGCGGCGAAGCACCCGACGATCGCCTTCAAGTCGACGAAGGTCGAGAAGGCCGGCGACGGCAAGCTGAGGGTCGCCGGCAACCTCACGATGCGCGGCGTGACGAAGCCCGCGGTCCTCGAGGTCGAGGGCCCCACCGGTGAGGTGAAGGGCGCACGGGGCGAGATCCGCCGCGGCTTCAGCGCCAGGACCACGGTCAACCGGATGGACTGGGGCGTCGCCTGGAGCAAGGCGGTCGAGGCCGGCCCGGTGGTCGGCAACGAGGTGAAGGTCGAGATCGAGGGCGAGCTCGTCAAGAAGTAGCTCGCCGCCCGCTCCGGCAGCGGTTCGGCGCCGCGCCAGCCCCCCGCCTCCCGGGCGGACTCCTGGCCGCGGCCCGGCCTCCCGGCGCTCCGGTCCCGCGGGGCGCCGGGAGGCGTTCGCGGCACGCCCGTTGCCTGGAGCCGCGGCGTGCGGCCCGGCGCCGACCGTCCGTCCCGTCCGCGCGGCGCCGCCGCTGCCGAGGTGGCGCCGTGAGCAGGCGGCCCGCCGCCGCCTGCCACGAGCGGATGGAGCAGCTCGGGGCCCGCGCCCTCGCGGACGTGGAGCTCCTCACGATCCTGCTCGGGCCCACCGCGGGCGTGAACTCGGCGAGAGACGCCGCCCAGCGCCTCCTCGACGCCGTCCCGCTGTCGCAGATCGCCTGGGCGCCGGCCGACGAGCTCCGGCTGCACCCCGGCATCGGTCCGGCGCGCGCCGCGGCGATCGCCGCCGCGTTCGAGCTCGGGCGCAGGGGAGCCTGGGCGCCGCCGAGGCGCGGGGAGCGGGTCCTCGATCCGAGGCGCGTCTTCGAGCTCATGCGGCCCCTCGCCCACGCGGAGCGCGAGGAGTTCCACACGGTCCTGCTCGACGTCCGGGGACGCCTCATCAAGACGGTGAAGATCGCCGAGGGATCGCTCACCCAGTGCCCGGTGTCGCCGCGGGACGCGCTCCGGGAGCCGGTCCGCGTCGGCGCCCACGGGGTCGTCTTCGTGCACAACCACCCGAGCAGCGGGGACCCGAGCCCGAGCTCGGAAGACGCCGACCTCACGGATCGGCTGCGAGCCGCCGCGGACCTCGTGGGCGTCCTCGCGCGGGACCACGTCATCGTGGCCGCCGGCGGCTACTACAGCTTCGTCGAGGCGGGGAGGTGGCGGCGGTAGCTCGCGGAAGGCGAGCCAGGCTCCCGCACGCGTGCTAAGTCCGTGGAGCCATGCAGGGCGCCCCCGACTTCCTCCTCGCCCTCACCGTGGTCCTGGGCGTCGCGGCGGTCACCACGGTGCTGTTCCAGCGCCTCCGCCAGCCGGTCGTCCTCGGGTACATCCTCGCCGGGCTCATCGTCGGCCCCCACGTGCCCATCCCGCTGGTCGCGGACCGGGAGACCGTCCAGACGCTTTCCGAGCTGGGCGTCATCCTCCTCATGTTCGCGCTCGGGCTCGAGTTCAGGCTGCGGAAGCTCGTGCGGGTGGGGCCGACGGCGGGGATCACCGCCCTGGTCCAGTCGAGCATCATGGTCTGGCTGGGCTTCGTCGCCGGCCGCGCCTTCGGGTGGACGGTGCTCGAGAGCGTCTTCGCCGGCGCCATCGTCGCGATGTCCTCCACGACCATCATCGCCAAGGCCTTCGACGAGCTCCGCGTCCGCGGGCCGCTCCGCGACCTCGTGGTGGGAGTCCTCCTCGTCGAGGACCTGTTCGCCATCCTGTTCATGGCGGTCCTGACCGCGGTGGCCACCGGCGCCGGCGTCTCGCCCGGCGAGCTGGGCGCCACCCTCGGCCGGCTCGGCGCCTTCCTCGCCCTCCTGCTCGCCGGCGGGATGCTCGTCGTCCCGCGGCTGATCCGGTACCTGCGGCGCCGCGGCAACCCCGAGACGCTGCTGGTGGCGAGCCTCGGCCTGTCGTTCGGGTTCGCCTACCTCGCGCAGGCGTCCGGCTACTCGGTGGCGCTCGGCGCCTTCGTCGCCGGCTCCCTGGTGGCGGAGTCCGGCGAGGCGCCCGCGGTCGAGGAGATCGTGCGGCCCGTCCGCGACCTGTTCGCGGCGATCTTCTTCGTCTCGGTCGGCATCCTCATCGATCCGGCGCTCGTCGCCCGCCACTGGGCGGCGGTCGCCGCCTTCGTCGGCCTCGTCGTCCTCGGAAAGTCGGCGGCCGTCGGGCTGGGCGCCTTCCTCACCGGGCACGGAGTCCGCACCTCCGTCCAGACGGGCATGAGCCTCGCCCAGATCGGCGAGTTCTCCTTCATCCTCGCGGCGCTGGGGACGTCGCTCGGCGCGACCCGCGAGTTCCTCTACCCGATCGCCGTCGCGGTGTCCGCGGTGACGACGCTCACCACCCCGTGGCTCATCGCCGGGTCGGGGACCGCGGCGGCCTGGATCGATCGCAAGCTCCCGCCCCGCCTCCAGACGGTGGTCTCGCTCTACGGGAGCTGGGTCGAGGAGCTCGGGCGCTCGCCCGCGCGCCACACCCTGGGGGCGCAGGTCCGGAAGGTCGTGCGCGCGGTGCTCGTCGACGCCGCAGCGGTCACGGCGATCGCGATCGGAGCGTCGGTCGGCGCGCCCTCCGCGGCGGTCCGGATCGCCGTGGCGCTCGGGTCCGAGGCCGGCCTCGCCCGCTGGCTGGTCCTCGCCGCGGCGGCGCTCCTCGCCGCGCCGTTCCTCGTCGGGCTCGTCCGGAACGGGCGCCGCCTCGGCCTCGCGCTCGCGTCCGCCGCGCTCCCGGAGGTGGCCGCGGGACGGCCGGACTTCGCCGCGGCGCCGCGGCAGGCCCTCCTCGCCATCCTCCAGCTCGGCGCGACGGTCCTCGTCCTCCTGCCGGTCGTCGCCGTCACGCAGCCGTTCCTGCCGGGCGTGCCGGGGGCCGCCCTCCTCGCGGCGGTGGTCGTGGTCCTCGGCATCGGATTCTGGCGCAGCGCCGCGGAGCTCCAGGGTCACGTCCGCGCCGGCGCCCAGGTCATCGTCGAGGCGCTGGCGAAGCAGGCTGCGCCCGACGGCAACGCCCATCCGCAGGGCGCTCCCGACGCGCTCGCGAGCGTCCGCTCGAT
>DATBLK010000303.1:0-11041 GCA_036555405.1 Anaeromyxobacteraceae bacterium | reverse complement strand
CGATGCTGCTGCTCGCGGACGAGCCCACCGGCAACCTCGACCCGGAGCGGACCCTCGAGGTCATGGACCTCATCGAGGCGGCCAGCGCGCGCGGCACGACGGTCGTGGTGGCGACCCACGACCGGACCCTCCTCGAGCGCTACCAGCGCCGGGTCGTGGCGCTGGAGGCCGGGCGGGTGGTGTCGGACGCCGGCGCGGTGCGGCGCGTCGCCGGGGCGTGAGCGCATGGCCGCCTCGCCGCTCTACTTCCTCCGGCGCGCCCTGGACGCGATGGGGCGCAGCCCCTTCATCACCGCGGTGTCCGTCGGCACCATCGCGGTCGCGGTGTTCGTCACCGGGCTCTTCGGGGCCGCGCTCACCGGCGCGGAGCGGCTCCTCGTCGCCTGGGCCGGCGACGTGCAGATCTCCATCTACCTCGAGCCCGGCGCAGACCTCGGGTCCGTGGCCCGGGCCGCCAGCGCGGTCGCGGGAGGGCGCGAGGTCGCCGCGGTGACGCCGGCCGAGGCCCTGCGCCGGCTCCGCGCCTCCCTGGGCCCGGAGGCGGGGGTGCTGGACGGCGTCGGCGACGACGTCCTCCCGGCCTCGGTGGAGGTGCGGGCCCCGGGGGTGTCGCTCGCCGAGGCGCGGGCGCTCGCCGCCCGGTTCCAGCGGCTGCCCGGGGCGAAGGAGGTGGACTTCGGCAACGCCTGGCTGGAGCGCGTCGAGACGCTCCTGCGGCGCCTCCGCTGGACGGGCCTGGCTCTCTTCGGCGCCCTGGCGCTGGGGACCGCGGTGCTGGTCTCGAACACCCTGCGCCTCGGGATCTGGGCCCGGCGGGACGAGATCGACATCATGAAGCTCGTCGGCGCCACCGACGCCTTCGTCGAGACCCCCTTCCTCATCGAGGGGCTGGTCCAGGGGCTCTCGGGCGCGGCCCTGGCGGTCGCGGCTCTCGCCGCCACCCACGCGCTCCTCGCCCCGCGACTGGCGGCCGCCGTCGGGGTCGCCGCGCCGCTGGCGCGAGGGGACGTCCTGCCCGGCGCGCTCGTCCTCGCCCTCCTCGGCGGGGGCGCCGCCCTGGGTCTCCTCGCCAGCGCGCTCGCGGTGGGGCGCTTCCTGAGGGGGACGTGACCGCGGGTGCGATCGCGGCGCTGCTCCTGGCCGCCGACCCCAGGGCGCAGCTGGAGGCGGTCCGGTCCCGGCGGGCGCAGCAGGAGGCGGCGTCGCGGGAGCTGGCCCGCCGCGAGGTCTCGGTGCTCGGGGCGCTGGAGGACTCCCAGCGCGCCGCCATCGAGGCCGCGGCGCTGGCGCGCCGCGCCGAGGCGGAGCGGGCCCTGGGCGAGGGGCGCCTGGCGCGGGCCCGCGCGGAGGAAGGTGCGGCCGAGGGCCGCTTCCGGGCGGCGCAGGACGAGCTCCGGCCGCGCCTGGCCGCTCGGGCGCGCCTGGGGCGGGCCGGAGAGCTCCGCATCCTGGCGGCGAGCCCGTCGTTCTCGGAGCTGGTGCGCCGGCGCTACCTCCTCGACCGGGTCCTGGCGCGCGACGCCGCGGTCGCCGCCGAGGCGCGGGCGGCGCGGGAGGTGAGGAGCCGGACGCGCGAGGCCGCGGAGGAGGAGGCGCGGCGCCTGGTCGCGGCCGCGGCGGCGGCGTCCGAGCTGCGCGCCGCCGCGCGGCGGGCGCTGGAGCGGCGCCGGGCCCTGCTCGCCGCGGTGCGGGGAGAGAGGGCCCTCCTCGAGCGGGCGGCGGCCGAGGCGGCCGGCCAGGAGCGCATGCTCGGCGAGTTCATCGCGGCGCTGCCCCCGCCGCGCAAGGGCGAGGCCGGGTACCGGGGCTTCGGAGGGCTGCGGGGGCGCCTGCCGCGCCCCGTCGGCGGGCCGGTGGAGATCCCGTTCGGCCGGGTGGTCCACCCGCGCTTTCGCACCGTCACCGTGCAGAACGGCGTGGAGCTGGGCGCCGCCGGCGGCGAGGAGGTGCGGGCGGTGGCGCCCGGGCGCGTGGTGCACGCCGGCTGGTTCAAGGGCTACGGCAACCTCGTCATCGTCGACCACGGGGAGGGGTACCACACCCTGGTGGCGCACCTGGCCTCGATGCGCACCGCCATGGGCGAGGAGGTGGAGGCCGGCGCCCTCCTCGGAACCGCCGGCGACACGGGGTCGCTGCGCGGCCCGTCGCTCTACTTCGAGGTCCGCGAGCGCGGCCGGCCGGTGGACCCGGCCGCGTGGCTGGCGCCCCGGTCGGATGATATCCTGCGCCGGTGAGTCGTCGCCTCGCGCTGCTCCTGGTCGCCGCCGCGTTCCTCGTTGGACTCTCCGTGAACCAGGTGGCGCGGGCCGCGCGGCGCGAGGCCGCCTACCGGCCGCTCGACGTCCTCGCCGAGGTGCTCACCTACGTGCAGAACAACTACGTCGACGAGATCCCCGAGAGGGAGCTCGTGTACGGCGCCGCCGACGGCGTGGTGGCGCGGCTCGACCCGCACAGCGCCTTCCTGCGGCCGGACGCCTACCGGGCCATGACCGAGGAGACGACCGGCGAGTTCGACGGCGTGGGCCTCGAGCTCACGATGCGCGGCGACCAGCTCGTCGTCATCTCGCCCATCGCCGACTCGCCCGGCGAGCGGGCCGGAATCCTGCCCGGCGACCGGATCCTCGAGATCGACGGCGCCCCGGCGCGGGAGATGACGCTGCACGAGGCCTCGCGGCGCCTGAAGGGCCCCTCCGGCACCCGGGTGACGCTGCTCGTCGTCCGGGAGGGCCTGGCCGCGCCCCAGCCCATCGCCATCCTCCGGGAGCACATCCGCACCAAGAGCGTGGAGTGGCGGGTCGCCGACCGGGAGCGGGGACTGGTGGTGGTGCGGCTGAAGGCCTTCCAGGACCGGACCGACCGCGCCCTGAAGAAGGCCCTCGACGACGCCCGCGCCCAGCTCGGCGGCGAGATCCGCGGGCTGGCGCTCGACCTCCGCAACAACCCCGGGGGTCTCCTCGAGCAGGCGGTGCGCGTCGCCGACCGCTTCCTGGTCGAGGGCATCATCGTCAGCACCCAGGGGCGAGGGCGCGGGAACCGGGAGGAGGAGCGGGCCCGGGCCCGGGACACCGAGCCGGACTACCCGCTGGTGCTCGTCGTGAACAAGGGGACGGCCAGCGCCAGCGAGGTGGTCGCCGGGGCGCTCCAGGACCACGGGCGGGCGGCGGTCCTGGGAACGCAGACCTTCGGGAAGGCGTCGGTCCAGTCGGTCATCGAGCTCAGCGACCGCTCCGGCCTGAAGCTCACGACGGCGCGCTACTACACGCCCAAGCAGCGGCTGATCCACGAGCGCGGCATCACGCCCGACATCGCGGTCGCGGACGGCGTGCCGCGCGGGGACGCCGCCGTCGACCACCAGCTGAAGTCGGCCCTGGACTGGCTCCGGGCGCAGCCGGCCCGCCGGGCCAGGCCCGCCGCCAAGGCCGCCGGGCCCCGCTGACCCCGCGTCCCGACCGGGCCGAGCACGCACTTTCCCTTGGAGGGTCGGGGCTTTTCCGTTTGACTTCCCGGGTCGACTGGCTATCATCCGCGCCACCTCGCCAGGCTCGGTGATCGTCCCCGGAGTACGGGACGCTGGCGCATCGCACAGGCGAGCGCGCGGCCACGGGACCACTGCACATGGAATCCCTCGACATCGCGATCATCGCCTCGTACGTCCTCGTCCTGGTCGTACTGTCGGTCTACGGCTCCCACCGTTACTGGATGGCGTACCTGTACTACCGGCACAAGTTCGCGCTGCCCACGCCGCGGGCCCGGTTCGACCGCCTGCCGCGCGTCACCATCCAGCTCCCGGTATTCAACGAGATGTACGTGGTGCGCCGCCTGGTGGACGCGGTGTGCCGCCTCGACTGGCCGGCCGACCTCCTCGAGGTCCAGGTGCTCGACGACTCCACCGACGAGACCTGCGAGATCGCGCGCGCCGCGGTGGACCGCTGGCGCGAGGCCGGGGTGGACGTCGTCTACATCCACCGCCGGAACCGGCAGGGCTTCAAGGCCGGGGCGCTCGCGGCCGGCCTGGCCGAGGCGAAGGGCGAGTTCGTCGCGGTCTTCGACGCCGACTTCGTGCCCGAGCCCGACTTCCTCCGCCGCACGGTGCACTTCTTCACCGACCCGGAGGTGGGGATGGTGCAGGTGCGCTGGGAGCACCTGAACCGCGACTACTCGGCCCTCACCCGGGCCCAGGGCATCCTGCTCGACGCCCACTTCGTCATCGAGCACACCGCCCGCAACCGCTCCGGGGCCTTCTTCAATTTCAACGGCACCGCCGGCGTGTGGCGCCGCAGCGCCGTGGAGGGCGCCGGCGGATGGCAGCACGACACGCTCACCGAGGACCTCGACCTCTCGTACCGCGCCCAGCTCCGGGGCTGGAGGTTCGTCTTCCTGCAGCAGGTGGTGGCGCCGGCCGAGATCCCCGTGGAGATGAACGCCTTCAAGACCCAGCAGCACCGCTGGGCCAAGGGCTCCATCCAGACGGCGATGAAGCTGCTGCCCGGGCTGCTCCGCAGCCATCTGCCCTGGCACGTGAAGCGGGAGGCCTTCTTTCACCTCACCGCGAACTTCGCCTATCTGATGATGATCCCGCTGGCTCTGCTCATGCCGCTCTCGGTGATGGTCCGCATGGGGCACGGGAGCATCGAGGTCCTGCTCCTCGACGTGCCCATCTTCGTCGCCGCCACGCTCTCGGTGGGGGTCTTCTACGTCTCCAGCCAGCGCGAGATCGGGATGGGGCACTGGGAGCGGGTGAAGTACCTGCCCTTCATCATGGCCCTCGGCATCGGTCTCTCGGTGAACAACGCCCGGGCGGTGGTCGAGGCCCTGATGGGCCACCGCTCCAGCTTCGCCCGCACGCCCAAGCACGGCGTGCAGGCCCCCGGCGAGTCGGTGGCGCGGCGCCGCTACCGGGCGACGCTGGGCCTCCAGCCGTTCGTCGAGCTCGGGCTCGCCGTCTACGTGACCTACGGCATCGCCTTCGTCGTCGAGAAGGGCGTTTACTACTCGCTGCCCTTCCTGGTCCTCTTCCAGGTGGGGTTCGGCTACGTCGGCCTCATGAGCCTCGTCGAGGGCGTGCGCGACCTCGCCGCCAAGCTCCGCATCCAGGCGCCCCGGCGCGCCGACGTGGACGCCTGAACTAGAGCGCCTTCTCGTAGACGGTGACGCCGCGGCCGAGGCGGCCCACCTGGGCGTAGCCGGCCCGCTCCCAGAAGAGGCGCGCCTCGACGTTCTCGTCGAGCACCGAGAGGCGCACCGCGCGAAAGCCGCGCTCCGAGAGCGCGGCCTCGAGCGCCGCCACCGTCTCCCGGCCGTAGCCCAGGCCTCGGAAGGCCCGGCGGAGCAGGAGCAGCACCACGTGAGCCACCTCCGGCTCCGGCTCGCCGAGGAGGACGTCGAGGACTCCGGCAGCCGGCCCGCCGGCCCGGGGGACGAGGACCAGGACCCGCCGGCGTGCGTCCGCCTCGGCGTCGGCGAGGAGGTCGGCGGCGGCATCGGGGGCCGCCGGCCGTCCCTCGGTCCGGTCGAAGTAGTCCGCCGCGCCCTCGAGGCAGGCCTGGACGGCGCCGGCCTGGCCCGGACCCGCGGGCAGCGCCCGGAGGCGCGGCCCGGCGAAGGAGAGGGGCGCCTCCAGGGCCGGAGCCGGCGCCGGCCGGGCGCGTGGCCGGGGACGCGTCACGGGGCGAGACCCAGGAGCGCCGCCGCCTCCGGCGCGGCCAGCGAGGGGACGACGTGGTCGGCTCCGGCGGCGCGCAGCTCCGCCGCGGCGAAGCGCCCGGTGGCCACGGCCAGGCACGGCACGCCGGCGGAGCGGGCGGCCTCCACGTCGCGCGGCGTGTCCCCGACGACCAGCACCTCGCCGCGCTCCGGCCGGCGGCCCAGCCGGGCCACGGTGCGGCGCAGGGCCGCGGCGACGATGTCCTCGCGCGCCTCTCCGTCCTCCGCGAACCCGCCCGGGTCCTGGTCGCCGAACCCGAAGAAGCGGTCCAGGCCGCCGCGGCCGAGCTTGATGCGGGCCCCCTCGCGGAGGTTGCCGGTGCAGAGGCCGACGGTCGCCCCGGCGGCGGCCAGCGCCGGGAGCACCGCCTCGACGCCGGGGAGGACCCGGTAGCCGGGCCCGCGGATCTCCTCGGCCAGGCAGCGCACGTAGCTGGCGAGGACGCGGGAGCAGGTGGCGTCGTCGAAGGCCAGGCCCAGGGCCTCCAGCACCCGTCGCACGATGAGCCGGTCGGTCATCCCGTCGAGCCGCATGCCGTCGAGCCAGGTGGGCCGCGGGCCGTGGTCCGGCTCGAGGTGCCTTCCCAGCGCCCGCTCGATGGAGCGGCGCCCCGCGCCTCCCGCGGAGATCAGCGTCCCGTCGACGTCGAAGAGGAGAACCCGGGCCATGGCGTCAGGCGAAGAGGGCCGCGACGAACTCGCGCGGGTCGAAGGGGCGGAGGTCCGCGATCTTCTCGCCGACCCCGGCGTAGCGGACGGGGATGCCCAGCTCGTCGCAGATGCCGATGATCACGCCTCCCTTCGCCGTCCCGTCGAGCTTGGTCAGGGCGATGCCGGTGACGCCCAGGGACTCGTGGAACTGCCGCGCCTGGGCGATCGCGTTCTGGCCGTTGGTGGCGTCGAGGACCAGGAGCACCTCGTGCGGCGCCCCGGCGGCGGCCTTGGCCAGCACCCGCTTCACCTTCTTCAGCTCCTCCATGAGCGGCGCCTTGGTGTGGAGCCGGCCAGCGGTGTCGCAGAGGACGACGTCCATCCCGCGCGCCGCCCCCTCCTTCGCGGCCTCGAAGCAGACGCTCGCCGGGTCGCCGCCCTCCTTGCCGCGGACGCAGGGGGCGCCGACCCGCTCGGCCCAGATCTCGAGCTGCTCGCCGGCCGCAGCGCGGAAGGTGTCGCCGGCGCCGAGGAGCACCGAGCGCCCGGCGGCGAGGTGCCGGGCGGCGAGCTTGCCGACGGTGGTCGTCTTGCCGGAGCCGTTCACGCCCACGACCATGACCACCCAGGGCCGGGCGGCGCCGACGCCGTCGACCCCGGCGGAGAGGTCGACGATCCTCGCGATCTCCTCCCGCAGCGCCCCGCGCACGCCGTCGGCGGTGGCCAGGGTACGGGCGTCGAGCCGCGCCCGGACGAGCTCCATGAGGTGGGTCGAGGTGCGCACGCCGATGTCGGCGGTGAAGAGGACCTCCTCGAGGTCGGCGAGGAGCTTCCCGTCGACGGCCCTCGACCCGGAGAGCAGGGCCGAGAGCCGCGCCACGAAGCCGCCGCGGGTCTTCTCCAGACCCGACGCCAGCGTGCGCCCGGCCTCCGCCTCGACGCGGCGCCTGCGCTCCTCCTCCTCCAGCTTCCGGGCCTCCTCGCGCTCGCGCGCCCGCCGCTCCTCCTCCTCCCGCTGGCGTCGCGCCGCTTCCTCGCGCTCGTGGGCACGCCGTTCCCTCTCTGCCCGCTCGGCCTCCTTCTTCCGGCGGTAGGCCTCCTTCCCGGCGGCCTCGGCCTCCGCCTTCGCGGCCTCGGTCGCGGGCGCCACTCCCCCCTCACCCCCGGCCTTCCTCGGGGTCGCGGTTGCGGGCTCGGTCCCCCTCTCCCCCGCACCCGCGGGCGGGAGGGTGGGGGTGAGGGGGCGCGTCGCGGTCTCGGTCGTCCGCCCCTTCCTCGCCATCCGCGCGACCGCGGCGACGACCAGGGCCACGAAGGCCAGCAGCACCGCGGCGCCGACGGCGTCGGTCCAGGCGAGCGCCGGCGTAGGGTGCAAGAACCCCATGGGGGCACCGGTATAGGTGCAGCGCGGGAAGCGTGTCAACGACGGCGGCTAGGCCGCCGGGCGAGCCGCGCCCGAGAGCCGCGCCGAGACGAGCCGGGAGATGCCCGGCTCCTCCATCGTCACGCCGTAGAGCGTGTCGACCGCCTCCATGGTGCGGCGGTTGTGGGTGATGAGGATGAACTGGCTCATCCGGGACATCTCGCGCACCAGCTCGACGTAGCGGCCCACGTTGGCGTCGTCGAGGGGCGCGTCCACCTCGTCGAGGAGGCAGAAGGGGGTGGGCTTGACGAGGAAGATGGCGAAGACCAGCGCCACGGCGGTGAGGGCCTTCTCCCCGCCGGAGAGCAGGTTGACGTTCTGGAGCCTCTTGCCCGGCGGCTGCGCGAAGATCTCCACCCCTCCCTCGGCGTCGCCGTCCTGATCCTGCGTGAGCGCGAGGCCGGCGCGCCCTCCGTTGAAGAGCCGCGGGAACACCTGCTGGAACTTCTCGTTGACGCGGTCGAAGGTCTCGCGGAAGCGCTCGCGCGAGGCGCGGTTCATCCGGGCGACCGCGGCGCGGAGGTCGGCGAGCGAGGCCTCGAGGTCCGTCTTCTGGGCGCTGATCCGCTGGTGGCGCTGCAGGAGCTCGTCGTACTCCTCGATGGCGGTGAGGTGGATGGCGCCCATTCGCTCGGCCTGCGCCGCCAGCTCCTCGAGCAGCTGCCGCTCCGCCTCGCCGGGGGGCGGGGCGAGGTGGAAGCGGGACACCTCCCACCGGAGCTCGGCCTGGCAGCGCTCGCGCGTCCGCTCCTCGAGGTGAGCGAGCTCGAGGGCCTGCTCCCGCGCCTCGAGCGCCACCTCGCCGTGCGCCTGGCTCGCGGCGTCGGCGCGGCGCCGGAGCTCGCGCGCCTCGGCGTCGCGGCCCCGCTCCGCCTCGGCCGCCGAGGCGCAGCGGGCGCGCGCCGCGGCGAGCTCCTCGCGGATGCCCGCCAGCTCGACCTCGAGCCGCTCGGCCTCGCGGCCGGCATCCCGGGCGCGCCCCCGGAGCTCGGCGGCGCGGGCGTTCCCCTCGGAGAGCGCGGCGAAGAGCCGGACCCGGCGGTCCTGCAGCTCGACGAGCTCCGCCTCGCCGCGGCGCAGGGCCGCCGCCAGCGACTCGCGCCGCTCGCCGTCGGCCGCGATCTTCACCTTGAGTCCAACGAGCCGGGCGGTGGCGGCCTCGACCTCGGCCCCGGCCTCCCCGGCGCCGCGGGCCGCCTCGCGGGCCCGCTCCTCGGCCCGGGCTCGATCGGCGTCGGCGCTCGCGGCGGCGAGCCGGAGCTCCTCCTCCTCGAGATCCAGACCGGCGAGCGCCGCCTCGAGCTCGGCCTGCTCCTCCTCGACCTGCCCGGCCCGGGTCGCGAGCCGCTCGAGCTCCTCGGCGACGCGGGCCAGGTCCTTCTCCTGCTCCAGGACGGCGAGCTCCTTTTCCCGCCCGTCGCGGTCCAGCGCCCGCAGGGCCGCATCGAGCTGCAGCACCCGGGCCTGGAGGGTGCGGTGCCGCTCCTGCGCCAGCGCGAACTCCGCCTCGAAGGCGCGGACCATCTCCTCGAGCTCCTGGACCTCGCGCCGCCGCTGCAGGGCGCCGTGGCCCTCGCCGAGCAACGGGCCGCCGGTCACCACCCCGGAGGCGTCGAGCACCTCGCCCTCGAGGGTGACGAGCGTCCTGCCCCCGCCGTGGCGCTGCCAGACGTCCAGGGCGGCGGGGAGGTCGCGGACCACGAGGGCGTCGCCGAGGAGCCAGCGGACGAGCCGCTCGTACGCGGGATCGAAGCGCACCAGGTCGATGCAGGCGGCGATGGCGCCCGGAACGTCGGCGGGCCGGGCCGCGGCCGGCTCGCCGAGCCGCGAGAGCGGGACGAGCGAGGCCCGGCCCTCGGCCGCGCCCTTGAGCCAGTCGATGGCCTCGATCCCCCGGGCATGGCTCTCGACGATGACGTACTGGAGGCGCTCCCCGAGCAGCGCCTCGACGGCGGTCTCGTACTCGGGCGGCGCCGAGACGACGTCGGCAACCAGCCCGAAGACGCCCGAATCCTGCGAATCGCCCCGGTCGGCCCGCGTCATCAGGCTGCGCACGCCGCGCGAGTAGCCCTCGTAGTTCCGGATGACGTCGAGGAGCGAGTGGAGGCGGGCCCGCCGGTCCTGGAGCTCCTCGCGCAGGGTGATGAGCTTCGCCTCGTTCTGGATGAACTCGGAGCGGGTGCGCTCCAGCAGCTCCTCCTGGGCGCCGCGCTGCTCCTCGAGCCGCAGGCGCAGCTGCCGGGTCCGCCCCAGCTGCTCGACGTGGCGCGAGCGCGCTCCGTCGAGCTCCGCCGACCGCGCCCCGGTGCGCTCCACCTCGCCCCGGCTGCGCGCCAGGCGGGCCTCGAGGTCGGCGCGCTGCCGGTCGAGCTGCTGGAGCTGGCTCCGGTGGGTGGCGGCGCGCCCCTGGGCCGCGGCGGCCTCGGCCCGGGCGGCGTCGACCTCCCCCAGCCGCGCGGCGCGGCGCGCCGAGACCTCGCGGAGCTGGCCCTCGGCCTCCGCCAGCAGGGTCTCGTCGGCGCCGCCCAGCGCCGCCAGGTCGTCGCGCTGCCGCTCGAGCTCGGCCCGCTCCGCGGTCGCCGCCTCGGCCCGCCCCTTCAGCGCCTCCAGCTCCGCGGCCTGGGTCTGGCTCCGCTCCCCGATCTGCTGGAGCTCGCGCTCCACCGCCGCGGCGCCGACGTCGGCCACCTGCCGCGCGCTCCGGGCGGCGTGCTCGCGCCCGGCGAGCTCGGCCAGGCGCGCCTCCGCTCCTGCCAGCGCGGCGCGCCCCGCCTCGGCCTCCCGGTCGAGCTCCGCCAGGCGGGCAGCCAGCCCGGCCTGCTCCGCCTCGAGCTCGGCTCGCCGACCCTCGGCGGCGCGGCGGGTCGCCGAGAGCTCCAGGTAGCGGGCCGCGGCGACGGCCAGCTCCAGCTCCCGGATGCGGGCCCGCAGCGCCTTGTAGCGCTCGGCCTTGCGCGCCTGCCGGTTCAGGCCCTCGAGCTGCCGGCCGAGCTCCTGGACGACGTCGGCCACCCGCAGGAGGTTCTGCTCCGTCGCCTCCATCCTGCGTTCGGCCGCCTCGCGGCGGCGCTTGTACTTGGTGACGCCGGCCGCCTCCTCGACGACGGCGCGCCGGTCCTCCGCCCGGGCCGAGACGATCTGGCCGATGCGCCCCTGCTCCACGATCGAGTAGGCGGTCCGGCCGACGCCGGAGCCGAGGAAGATGTCCTGCACGTCGAGCAGGCGCGCCGGCGCCCCGTTCACGAGGTACTCGGACTCGCCGGT
>DATBLK010000253.1:0-4762 GCA_036555405.1 Anaeromyxobacteraceae bacterium | reverse complement strand
CTCGGGCGGGAGGTGGGTGAAGGCGTACTGCCAGGCCTCGGCGGCGACCGCCGAGAGCACGGCGCCGGCCGCACCCAGGCCGACCACGGCCAGGACCAGGAGCACCTTGGCGGTGCCGGGGATCCGGGAGAGGAGGGCGCGAAGCTGCTGGAGGAGGGGTTCCATGGTCCGGTCAGACGTTCATCCGCATGACTTCCTGGTAGGCCTCGACGATCTTGTTGCGGACCTTGGCGGCCAGGCGCAGGGCCACGTCGGCCTTCTCCAGCGCCAGGGCTGCCTCGTGGAGGTTTCCGCCGCCGCGCGCGAGCTTCTCCGCCTCCCGGTCGGCGTCCTGCTGCAGCCCCTCGACCGCGGCCAGCGCCCGGCCGAGCTCCCCCTCGAAGGTCGCGGCGCCCTGCGGCGAGCCGGGGCGGGTCGCCTCGGGGAGGGGGGGGAGGTCGCCGCCGAGGGGGCGAAGGGCGTCCACGGTCACCTCGCGATGTCGAGCGCGCGGCCCGCCATGGTCTTCAGCGTCTCCACGGCGGCGGCGTTGGCGTCGTAGGCGCGGGAGGCGGAGAGCAGGTTCACCACCTCGTGCACCGGGTTCACGTCGGGGAGGACGACGAAGCCCTGGGCGTCGGCGTCGGGGTGCGAAGGGCTGAAGACGCGGCGGCCGGGTCCCGGATCCTGGCGGATGGCGGCGACCCGCACGCCGGCCGGGGCCACGCCTCCGGGCCCCTGGAGCGGGTCGGGGAAGGAGACGGCCTCGAGCACCGGGTCGAGGCGCCGGTAGGGCCCCCCCTCCGGCGTCCGGGTGGTCTCGGCGTTGGCGAGGTTGGAGGCGGCGACGTTCACGCGGGTGCGCTCGGCCGAGAGGCCCGAGGCGCTGACGCGGAGGGCGGAGAGGAAGTCCACGGTTCACCTCGGGTCTAGCCGACCCCGTCGGAGGCGGCGTAGCGGAGCAGGGCCAGCTTCTTCCCGGCGGCCCGGGCCGCCGCGCCGTACTGGACGGCGTTCTCGGCGACGGCGACCAGCGCCCGGTCGACGTCGACGCCGTTGCCGTCGAGGCCGGCGCCGGCCCCGGGGTCGGCCGCCGCCGGAAGGGCCGGGGCGCCGGCTCGCGACCCGTCGGCGAGCGCGAGCGGGATCTCTCCGGCGGGCTCCCCCGGATCGGGCCGCTCCGTCGCGGCGCGGGCCATCGCGGCAGCGAAGTCGACCTCGCGCGGCTGGAAGCCGGGCGTGCTGGCGTTGGCGAGGTTCCCGGCCAGCACCTGGTGGCGCAGGAGCCGGGCGTCGAGGGCGCGCTCCAGCGTGTCCAGGGTGCGGTCGAAGATCTTCACGCTGCCCCTCCCTGCGAAGCGCGTGCCTGGGCGATGCCCCCGCTCCAGGCGGGCTTCGCCGCCAGCGCGGCCGGCCATTCCTGCCCGGCGGCCGGAACGACCGCCTCGAAGGGCGCCCCGGACTCCCGCGCCGCGCGCAGCTTGTTTCGCAGCGTCCGGAGGCCGATCCCCAGGAGCCGGGCGGCGTGGGTGCGGTTGCCGTTCACCCGGCGCAGCGCCTCGGCGATGGCGATCCGCTCCAGCGCCGCCAGCTCCAGCGGGAGGTCGGCCGGGCCGGCGCCCGGCGCCTCCGCGCCCCGGGCGTCGAGGAGCAGGTGGCGGGCCTCGACGAGCGGGCCGCGGCACCGGACCACCGCCCGCTCGATCAGGTTGCGGAGCTCGCGCACGTTTCCGGGGAAGCGGTGGCGGCGGAGGACCTCGAGCGCCGCCGGGTCGAGCGCGGGGACGGCGCGGTCGAGCCGCCGGGCCGCCTCGGCCAGCAGCGCGGCGGCGAGCGGCTCGAGGTCCTCGGGCCGTTCGCGCAGCGGCGGCACCACGATGGGGAAGACGTCGAGCCGGTACCAGAGGTCGGAGCGGAACTGGCCGAGCCGCACCATCTCCCGCAGGTCGCGGTTGGTGGTGGCGACGACGCGCGCGTCCACCGGCACGGGGCGCTGGCCGCCGACGCGGTCCACCTCGCGCTCCTGGAGGACGCGGAGGATCTTCGCCTGGAGCCCGAGGGGGAGCTCCGAGATCTCGTCCAGCAGCAAGGTGCCCCGGTGGGCCTGCTCGAAGCGGCCGGCGCGCCGCTCGCTGGCGCCGGTGAAGGCGCCGCGCTCGTGGCCGAAGAGCTCGCTCTCGAGGAGCTCCGCGGGGAGCGCGGCGCAGTTGACCGCCACCCAGGGACCGGGCCGGCCGGAGCGGGCGTGGATGTGGCGGGCGACGAGCTCCTTGCCGGCGCCGCTCTCGCCGAGGAGGAGCACGGTGGTCGGCGTGGCGGCCACGTCCTCGGCCGCGTCGAGCACCTCGCGCATCGCCGGGCTGGCGGCCACCGGGGTGCCGGTCGCTTCCAGGGGAGGCGGGCGGGCGGGGGCGGCGGTCATCGCTCCTCCTCCAGGACCACCTCGCGGGCGCGCGCCAGCGCCTGGGCCGCGGACCCGATCTCCGGCGGCGCCGCGGCGGGACGGGCCGCCTCCGCCTTCCTGCGCCTCGAAGCCGCGGCCCGGGCCACCGCCGACCACCGGGAGCTCCTGACCGCGGCCTTGCCCAGGTGCTGCCGGGCGTAGTCCAGCACCACCCCGGCGCGGACGGCGTCGCCCGCGGCGAGGTAGAGCTCGGCGGTCCGGAGGAGGTGGGCGGGCTCGTCGCGCGCCGGGACGAGGCCCCCGACCGAGGCCATGAGGTTCGCCGCGAAGGTCGGCGCGCCCATCTCCGCGAGGCGGGCCGCGGCGAGGAGGCCGAGGTCGAGGGCCACCGGGCTCCGGTCGCGGTCGGGGAGGGAGAGGTAGAGCCCCACGGCGCCGTCGGACTGCGGCGGCGGGCCGCGCAGCGCCGCCAGCAGGATGCGGTGGCAGAGGAGCTGGACCGCGCCGCAGGCGTCGGGCAGCGCCAGGAGCCGCGCCGCCCCATCGAGCGGCCGGCCGCGGAAGGCGAGCGCGCGGGCGCCGCGGACGGCGACGTCGGCGAGAAGGGGCGGCGCGAGCCCCTCGAGGCGGAAGGCGGCCTCGGCGGCGTCGTCGACGGCGCAGTCGCTGACCTCGCAGGCGCGGGCCGACGCCAGGCGCTTCCAGGGCTCCTCGGCTACCTGGAGCCAGTGCACCTCGGCCGCGCGGAGGTTGCCGTCCAGGGCCGCCAGGTCCCCGAGCCGGAGGGCGGCGACCCCGCGGGCCTCCAGCCCCGCCGCCTCGGCGAAGGCCTGGCGCGCTCCGGCGCGGTCGCCGGCGCGCAGCAGGCACTCGCCGCGCGCCGCCGGCGTCGCGCCCGGGCACTCGCCGAGGCCGATGGCCTCGGTGGCGAAGGGGAGCACCGGGAAGCCATCCTCGCCCGCGACCGGGAGCCCGGCGAGCTCGCGCAGCTCGAGCGCCGGCCCGCGGCCCAGGGGGACGAGCGCCGCCGCCAGCCGCGTGGTCCGGCAGCCGAGGCGGACCTCGTCGCCGCGCTCCTCCACCTCGGGACAGATGGACGAGCCCAGGGCGCGCAGCGCCCGCGCGACGGCCGGAGCGCTCCGGGGCGCGGCCAGGACGACGCGGGAGGCGAGCGGCTCGGCCCGCACCGCCGCCGCGCCGGCGGAGGCCGGGAGCGGCAGGCGCTCGAGCGCGCGCAGTCCGTCGGCGGCGGCGGGGAGGGCGAGCGTCAGGATCGCGGCGATCGACAGCACGCCGGCGGCCGGTTGCAACGGCCGTGCTCGGCGCCGCGGCGGGCGCATGGCGGTCGGAGGGCACACGGGTGGCCTCGACTCCGTCACGTCGGTGGCTCGTCGTCAGGGGACCGGCGCGGTCAGGCGATTGACGCGTCGCGCTGGCGGCGCCGGAGCTTCTCGACCAGCGTCGTGCGCTGCAGGCCGAGGAGGTCGGCCGCCGCCTTCCGGTTGCCGCCGGTCTTCGCGAGCGCCGCGTCGATGTAGGCGTCCTCGAGGCGGCGCAGCATGTCGGGGAGGTCCACCGGCCGCGCCTCTCCGAGCTGCGTCGGCTCGGGGGACCGCTCCACGGCGAAGATCGGTCGGCCCTCCGGCGCGAGCGCGCCGGCGGGCGGCTGCCGCGTTGGCTCGACGGGGCCGGCCGGGCGCAGGTGGGGCGGGAGGTCGGAGAGGCGGATCACGGGTCCCTCGGCCACCACCGAGAGCCGCTCCACCAGGTTCTCGAGCTCGCGGACGTTGCCGGGCCAGGCGTGCTCCTCGAGGGCGCGCACCACCGCCGGATCCACCGGCCGGGTCTCGCCGGAGGCCGTCCAGAAGTGCGCGAAGAGCACCCCGACGTCGCCGGGGCGGTCGCGCAGCGGCGGGACCTCGATGGGGCAGACCAGCAACCGGTAGTAGAGGTCGCGGCGGAAGCGGCCCGTCTCCACCTCGGCGGCCAGGTCCTTGTTGGTGGCGGCGATGAGGCGGAAGTCGGCCGGGACCGACTCGGCCGAGCCGACCGGCTCGTAGCTGCGCTCCTGGAGAACGCGGAGCAGCTTCACTTGAAGAGAGAGGGGCAGCTCGCCGACCTCGTCGAGGAAGAGCGTCCCGCCCTCGGCGGCGGCGATGCGGCCCCGGCGCGAGGCGACGGCGCCGGTGAAGGCGCCCTTCACGTGGCCGAAGAGCTCGCTCTCGAGGAGAGCCTCGGGGATGGCGCCGCAGTGCACCGCCACCAGCGGCCGGGAGGACCGGCTCGAGCGCTCGTGGATCAGCCGGGCTACGGTCTCCTTGCCCACGCCGGTCTCGCCGCTGATGAGCACCGTGGCCTCGCTCGAGGCGATGCGCCGGC
>DATBLK010000249.1:0-21853 GCA_036555405.1 Anaeromyxobacteraceae bacterium | reverse complement strand
GGCTCCGCTACATGGGCTGCGGGCCCGAGGGCCGGATGGGGCTCGCGCTCCAGGAGAAGCACCGCTCCGGCGCCAACCGAGCCTTCGCCACCCTGGCGCGCGGCGACGTCGTCGAGCTCTCCGGCGCCGAGCCGTCCGGCGACGGCCTGCGGCTCGGGGAGGCCTCGTCGGTCCGCGTCGTCGTCCCGGCGGGGCGCCCCCTCCCGTCCGCCGCGAGCAGGGCGCCGCCGTGAGCGGCGCGAAGTCGGGGGGTCACCCCTCCGCCGCCCGCCGCGAGGCGCTGAAGAGCTCGCTCATGACCTCCTCGAGCGGCGGGTCCTCGACGGTGAGGTCGGCGACCGGGAGCGCGGCCAGCACGCGGCCCACCGCGGTGGCGACCTCGGCGGCCGAGACCTGGATCACCGCCTGGAGGCCGTCGGCGGAGACGACCTGGCCGAAGCGGCCGAGCTCCGGGGCCGGCACCGGCCGACCCAGGCGCACCACGATGCGCTTGTCGGGCCGGACGCGCTGCGAGAGGGCGCGGAGGTCGCCGTCGTGGATGAGCTTGCCGCGGTCGATGACCACCACCCGCGGGCACAGCGCCGCCACGTCCTCCATGTAGTGGCTGGTGAGGAGCACGGTGGCGCCGAAGCGCTCGTTGCAGGCCCGGATGAAGCTCCGCACGGTGGCCTGCATCGAGACGTCGAGGCCGATGGTGGGCTCGTCGAGGAACAGCACCCGGGGCCGGTGGAGCAGGGCCGCCGCCAGCTCGCACTTCATCCGCTCGCCGAGCGAGAGCTGGCGCGCCGGCTTGTGGACCAGGTCCTGGAGCTCGAGGAGCTCGGTGAGCTCGCGCACCGTCTCCTCGAAGCGGGGCCGGGGGATGTCGTAGATGGCCCGGTTCATGGCGAAGGTCTCGGCCGGCGGCAGGTCCCAGAGGAGCTGCTGCTTCTGGCCCATGACCAGGGTGATCTTCTTGAGAAACGCGACCTCGCGGCGCCGGGGGACGTGGCCGGCGACGCGGACCTCGCCGGCCGTGGGGTGGAGCAGCCCCGAGAGGATCTTCAGCGTCGTCGTCTTGCCGGCGCCGTTCGGCCCGAGGAAGCCGACGCGCTCGCCCGGTCCGACGGCGAAGTCGATGCCGTCCACGGCGCGGACCGTCTCGTACCGGCGGTGGAACAGGGTCCGCAGCGCCTCGCCCGGCGCACGGCGGTGGACGCGGTAGTGCTTGACGAGCCCGCTGACCTCGATCACAGCCCACGACCTTAGGGGGGGCGGCGTCGCGGCACAACCGGAATCCTCGGGCGGCGCGGAGTCGAAGGGCCCCGGCCGCGACCGACGTCTGCCCCCGACGTAGAATGGGCCATGCCCGCCCGAAAGCGCCCCGCGACCAAGACCGGCCGGCCGCGCAAGCGCCGGGGCGTGAAGCTCGAGCCCACCGCTCTCGGGGCCTCGGACCTGGCGCTCGCCGAGGCTCCACCCGAGGTCGCCGAGCTCTCCCGGCAGATCGCCGCCGACGGCGGCGCGGTGCTCGCCGCCTACCGCGAGCCGCTCGGCGGCCACGCGCTCCTCTTCGCCGCCCTTCCCGTCGAGAAGGTGGAGCGCACCGCCTTCCAGCGCGACGTCTCCGACGCCCACGTGCGGCGCCTCACCCTGGCGATGGACAAGACCCGCCGCTACCTCGACCCCATCATCGCGGTGCGTCACGGCGACGGTTACCTCACCCCCAACGGCGGCCACCGCCTCACGGCGCTGAAGGAGCTCGGCGCCCGGGCCGTCCTGGCGCTCGTCGTCCCCGAGCCGCAGGTCGCCTACCAGATCCTGGCGCTGAACATCGAGAAGGCCCACAACCTGCGCGAGAAGGCGCTGGAGGTGGCGCGGATGTACCGCGACCTGGCCGGGAAGAGCGACCTGCGCGAGGCCGAGCTGGCCCTGGAGTTCGAGGAGGCGGCCCTGGCCACGCTCGGGTTCGCCTACGAGCAGCGCGGCCGGCTCTCCGGCGGCGCCTACGCCCCCATCCTCCGCAAGGTGGACGCGTTCTCCGAGGAGCGCCTCGGGAAGGCGCTCGCCGAGCGGGAGCGGCGCGCCGCCGTGGTCCTGGCCTTCGACGACGCCGTCTCCGGGGCCGTGGCGCGGCTCAAGGAGAAGGGTTTCGACTCCCCCTACCTCCGGAACTTCGTGGTGGCGCGGGTGAACCCGCTGCGCTTCGTGAAGGGGGAGCCGCCCCCCTTCGACGAGCTCTTCGCGCAGATGACCAGGCGCGCCGCCGGGCTCGACGCCGCGAAGATCCGCACCCAGGACGTGGTGCGGAGCGGCGGACCGCCGGACGCCGAGTAGGGCGGGGGCTCGTCCTCCGCCGAGGGTGGACCGCGCCGGCAAGCACCGGCCCCGCCCTGCGGATCGAGAGCGCCTACCCGCGCTTGGCGGCAGCCCGCTGCTCCATCTTCGCGAGCACGAGCCTCTTCTCCAGCTCGTGGCCCACGTGGATCAGCACCTGCTCCTCGACCTTGTCCTCGACGCTGGGGAACAGGTCGCGCTCTTCCCAGCGCACGTGGCGCTCGAGGAGGTCGGCGAAGGCGGTGAGGGCGGCGCGCGACTCCGGGGGCCGGCCGGTCTTCGCGATCTCCATGAGCCGCTTGAGCTCGGCGTGCTCGAACTTCAGCCGCCGGAGCTGGTCGGCGTCGAGGTGCCCGCCGAGGAGCTCCTCCTCGGCGCGGGTGTGCGTGTGCAGGAGCGCGTCCTCGTAACGCTTGGCCAGCGCGACGAGGCCCGGAAGATCCCTGGGCGCGCCGGCCGTCTCGCCGTGCCCGGCGAGCCCCTTCTTGAGCTGGAAGGCGACGAGGAGCGCCTGGTGGTGCTCGCTGGAGAGCGGCTTGAGCTCGCGCGTCCGGTGGAGAGCCATGGGGATGAGGTGACTGTCTCCCATGCAGGAAGACGGCGCAAGGCGCCCGCGTATTCCGGCGCTGGACCGGGAGCTTGGCTCCTGCGCCCGCGAGACCCGCTCCAACGGATGGGTTGACGCTTCGCGTCGAGAACGGTAGAAGGACCCCGCCGGCCCTGATTCCAGAATCAACGGAGCTCCGCATGGCCCAGAACGGAACCGCCGCGCCCGGCCGCCGCGCCGCCATCGTCGGCGGGCTGCGCACGCCCTTCCTCAAGGCGGGGGGCGACTTCAAGGACCTGTCGGCCGTCGACCTCGGGGCCCTGCTGGTGAACGAGCTCGTGGCCCGCTCCGGCCTCGCGCCCCGCGAGGTGGACGCCGTGATCTTCGGCCAGGTCATCCCCTCGCCGCTGGTGTCGCTGGTCGGGCGGGAGGTGGCGCTGCGCAGCCAGCTCCCCAAGAGCGTGCAGGCCTTCACCGTCTCCCGGGCCTGCGCCTCCTCCATCCAGGCGGCGACCGACGCCGCCGACCAGATCGCCCTCGGCCACGCCGACGTGGTGGTCGCCGGCGGCGCCGAGTCCTCCTCCGACGCCCCCATCTTCGCCTCGCGTCGGCTGGCGCAGGCGCTCGTCGCCGCCTCCAGGGCCAAGGGGATCGGCGCCAAGGTCGCCGCCTTCCGCGGGCTGGGCCTGAAGGACGTCGCGCCCGTCCCCCCTGCCCTGACCGAGCCCACCACCGGGCTCACCATGGGCCAGAGCGCCGAGCGGATGGCCCAGGCGAACGGCATCGCCCGCGAGGCCCAGGACGGCTTCGCCCACCTCTCCCACCGGAAGGCCTCCGACGCCTGGCGATCGGGCCGCTTCGACGCCGAGGTCATGCACGTGGCGGTGCCGCCCCGGTACGCGCGCATCGCCGCCAGGGACGGCATCGTCCGCGACGACACCTCGCCCGAGGCGCTCGCCAAGCTGCCGCCGGTCTTCGACCGGAAGTACGGCACCATCACCGCCGGCAACGCCTCGCCCCTCACCGACGGCGCGGCGGCGGTGCTGGTCGTCTCCGAGGAGAAGGCGAGGGCGCTGGGCCTCCGGCCGCTGGCGTTCATCCGCTCCTACGCCTACGCGGCGCTGGACCCGGCGGAGCAGCTCCTCCAGGGGCCCGCCTTCGCCGCGCCGGTGGCCCTGGACCGCGCCGGCCTGGGCCTCGGCGACATGGACCTCGTGGACATGCACGAGGCCTTCGCGGCGCAGGTGCTCTCGAACCTCCAGTGGTTCGCCTCGCGCGCCTTCGCCGAGCGCATCGGCCGGAAGGCGCCGCTCGGCGACGTGGACCCGCTGAAGCTCAACGTGAACGGCGGCTCCATCGCCCTGGGCCACCCCTTCGCCGCCACCGGGGCCCGGATGCTCCACCAGACCGCGCGCGAGCTCGACCGGCGCAGGGCGGCCCACGCCCTGATCACCGTCTGCGCCGCCGGGGGCATGGGCGCGGCGGTGGTGCTGGACGGCCCCGAGGCCTGAGCGGCGACGAGAGAGGGGGATCCCATGGTGCCGGCCGAGAAGCGCAACCCGAGCCTGCGCGTCGAGGTGCGGGACGGCGTCGCGGTGGTGACCATCGACGTGCCCGGCGAGAGCGTGAACACCCTCTCCGCCGAGGTGGGCGAGGAGCTCGCCGCTGCCGTCGAGGCGCTGGACCGGGACCCGGGGGTGAAGGCCATCGTCTTCGCCAGCGGCAAGAAGGACGGCTTCGTGGCCGGCGCCAGGATCGAGATGCTGCAGGCGGTGCGGAGCGCCGCCGAGGCCGCGGCGCTGGCCCGCGCGGCGCAGCGGGGCTTCGACCGGCTGGAGCGGCTGCGGAAGCCGGTAGTGGCCGCCATCCACGGCGCCTGCCTCGGCGGGGGGCTCGAGTGGGCGCTCGCCTGCCACTGGCGAATCGCCACCGACGACCGCCGGACGCAGCTCGGCCAGCCGGAGGTGCAGCTCGGCGTCATCCCCGGCGCCGGAGGGACCCAGAGGCTCCCGCGCCTCGTCGGCATCGCCGCGGCGCTCGACATCATCCTCGCCGGGAAGTCGGTGCGCGCCCGGAAGGCCCTCTCGCTCGGGCTCGTCGACGAGGTCGTCCCCGCGCCCCTGCTCCTGGCGGTGGCGCGACAGCGCGCCCGCGAGCTGGCGCTGGGCGTCACCCGGCGCCGGTCCCCGGCCGGCAAGGGCCTCTCCGCCGGCGGCCTCGCCGCGGCGGCCCGGCAGGTCCTGCTCGAGGAGAATCCGATCGGCCGGGCGGTCCTCTTCCGCGAGGCGGCGCGGAAGGTCCGGAAGCGGACCGGCGGCCACTACCCGGCCCCCGAGAAGGCGCTCGAGGCCGTCCGGCACGGCTACGAGCACGGCTTCGAGAAGGGGCTGGAGCGCGAGGCGGCCCTCTTCGGCGAGCTGGCGGTCTCCGACGTCGCCCGCCGCCTCATGGAGATCTTCTTCGCCACCACCGCCCTGAAGAAGGACCCGGGCGTGGACGACGCCGCGGTGCGGCCCCGGCCGGTGGAGCGGCTGGGCGTGCTCGGGGGCGGCCTGATGGGCAGCGGCATCGCCTCGGTGTCCGCGAACGCCGGCCTGGCGGTGCGCCTCCGGGAGCGGGACGACGCCTCGGCGGGGAAGGCGCTGGCGGCGGTGCGCGGCTTCTTCGAGGAGCGGGTGCGGCGCCGCTCGATGGCGAGGCTCGAGATGAACGACGCCCTGCGGCTCGTCACCGCCACCACCGACTGGTCCGGGTTCGCCGCCGTCGACCTCGTCGTCGAGGCGGTCTTCGAGGACCTGGCGCTGAAGCAGGAGATGGTGCGGGCCTTCGAGGCGGTGAACCCGCGGGCCATCTTCGCCACCAACACCTCCTCGATCCCCGTCGCCAGCATCGCCGGGGCGGCGCGGCGCCCGGAGGCGGTGCTGGGGATGCACTACTTCTCGCCGGTGCCGAAGATGCCGCTCCTCGAGGTCGTCGTCACGCCGCGGACCGCGCCCGAGACCACCGCCACCGCGGTTGCGCTGGGGAAGCGCCAGGGCAAGACGGTCATCGTGGTGAACGACGGACCCGGGTTCTACACCAGCCGCATCCTCGCGCCCTACATGAACGAGGCGGCGCGGCTGCTCGTCGAGGGGGCGGCCGTCGAGGCGCTCGACGCCGCGCTGGTGGACTTCGGATTCCCGGTGGGGCCGGTGACGCTCCTCGACGAGGTGGGCATCGACGTCGCCGAGAAGGTGGGCAAGGTGATGGCGGCCGCATTCGGCGAGCGGATGACGGGGCCCGGCGAGCTCGCCAAGGTCGTCGCCGACGGCCGCCTGGGCCGGAAGAGCGGGCGCGGGTTCTTCCGCTACCGGGGAGGGACGAAGCAGGGCGTCGACGAGACGGTGTACGACCTCCTCCCGGGCGGGCGCTCCCGCAAGCGCATCGACGCCGCCGAGATGGCCGAGCGCGTCGTCCTGCAGATGGTGAACGAGGCCATCCTCTGCCTCGGCGAGGGCGTCCTCCGGAGCGCTCGCGACGGCGACGTCGGCGCCGTCTTCGGCCTCGGCTTCCCGCCGTTCCGGGGCGGGCCGTTCCGGTACGCCGACGCCCAGGGCGCGAGGGCCCTCCTGGCGGCGCTCCTGCGGCTGCGCGATCGGCACGGGAAGAGGTTCGAGCCGGCGCCCCTCCTCGAGGAGAGGGCGCGGAGCGGCTCCTCCTTTCACGGCTAGCGCCGAGCGGGGTGCGCCATTTGGCGCATGGTAAGCTGACCCAGGGTCTCTGGAGACCCTTTTCGATCTGATGGCAACCCTTCTAACGGCAACTTGTTCGCCCTGGCCACCGCCAAAGATCCGGTCCTCGAGACGCCGATGATCGTCTGCATCTCACTGAGCTACAACACTGATTCAGAGAAGCATCCGATGCCTGTGACCGGGGGTTTATGGAAGCGACGCTCCGCACGGGGATGTGCGCATTATTCGCGGCAACTATTTCGCGGATCGCGTCGGCCCACATTTGGCACACGGACGGGCCGCGCCCCCCAACTGAGGGCGCGCAGCTCCATCCCCCCTTGGAGTCCCAGAAGGCCTCCGGAGAGGCAAAATGAAAATGACGCGATTCCTCGCTTTCCTGACGTCGGCGACGCTCGCCGTCGCCGTCGCCGCATGCACGGGGCCCAAGGGCGACAAGGGAGATCCCGGCTCGAGCGGCGCCAACGGCAACAACGGCGTGGGCGCGCTCGTGAAGACGAGCGTCGAGGCCGCCGGCTCGGCCAACTGCAGCGGGCTCGGCGGCACCAAGATCGAGGTCGGCATCGACGCGAACTCGAACGGCACGCTGGACGCCGCCGAGGTGTCCGCCACCGAGTACGTCTGCAACGGCGCCGCGGGCGGCGCGGGCACCCCCGGAACGCCGGGCGCGCCGGGGACGACCGGCCTCGTGGCCGTCACCCCCGAGGGCGCGGGCGTGAACTGCGCCCAGGGCGGGCAGAAGGTCCAGAGCGGTCTCGACGCCAACGCGAACGGCACGCTCGACCCCGGCGAGGTCACGAGCACGCAGTACGTCTGCAACGGCGGCGGCGGCCTCGTCGGCCCCGCCGGTTCCCCCGGCATCCCCGGCGTCTCCTCCCAGAGCACCGGGCTCAACGTCAACGTCGTGAGCGTCAGCACCGCCGCGGGGAGCCCCATCGCGGTCCGGTTCACGCTGAAGGACGACCGCGGCTACCCGATCGACGTCCGGGGCGTCTACTCCTACAACACCTCGTTCCTGGCGGCGAGCACGAACTCGGCGATCTCGTTCTCGCTCGCCTACGCCGCGACGGACGCCGCCGGCGCCGTCCAGCCCTACACCGTCCTCACCAAGAGCAACAGCGCCTCCAACCCCACGGCGCAGCCCACGGCCTTCAACCCGCGGACGGCGGGCCAGGGCACCCTGGTCGAGAACGCGCCCCTGGGCTCGGGCGACTACACCTACACCTTCCCGACCACCGACACGAACCCCGGAGCCAAGGCCGTCGCCTACGACCCGGCCCAGCTCGGGACCACGCACACTCTCTGGATCCAGGCCACCCGGCAGCGGGACGCGAGCGACGTGACGAACCCGCAGACCTTCACCGCCGTGAACAAGTCGCACGAGTTCATCCCGAGCGGCGTGGGCACGCCGGTGCGGCGCGAGATCGTCCTCACCTCGAACTGCAGCAACTGCCACAAGGGCTTCAAGCCCGAGGGGGCGGTCGGGGCCGCGTTCCACAGCGGCGGGCGCGTCGACGCGCGGTACTGCGGCATCTGCCACAACCCCGGCCGGGTCAACCAGGCCGCAAACGCCAAGGTCTTCATCCACCGTATCCACGCCGGCCACCACCTGCAGCCTGCGAACCTCTTCCACGGCCTGGCGGCGACCTACCCGCAGGACATCCGCAACTGCAACGCCTGCCACGCGGGCGCCCTCCAGGGCGGGCAGGCCCAGAGCAACCCGACGCGCCAGGCCTGCGGCTCCTGCCACGACTACGTGAACTTCGACACCCCGGGGTTCCCGGCCTGCATCGACGTCAGGGGCAAGGACGTGGCCACGGGCCTCCCCACCCCGTGCTACCACATGGACGGAGCCGCGCCGCAGCCCGACGACTCGAACTGCAAGCTCTGCCACACCACCGCCGGCATCAACACCAAGCACCTGGCGATCAACCCGCCGAGCCCGGAGAACTCCCGGAACGCCACCGGCATCCCCTGGGGCTACAAGCCGGGCACGCCGGCCTTCCCCGCGGGCACCAACAACAACACCAACGCGGCCTACGTCGCGGGCGCCGGCTCCGTCCCGGCGGGCGCGTCGGTCATCACCTACGAGGTGAGCAGCGTGACCACGGTCGCCGACCCGGTCCCCGCCTACGCGGCGCTCATGCGCCCGCAGATCGCCTTCAAGCTGAAGAAGGACGGCGCCGACGTCGTGTTCGACAACCCGGCCACGGCCACCGAGATCATGGCCAACTACGTCGGCTCGCCGAGCGTGATCTTCGCCTTCGCCGTTCCCCAGGACGGGATCGCCGCCCCGGCCGACTTCAACGTGACCGCCACCGGCTACATCAAGAACATCTGGAACGGCAGCGCGGCGCCCAAGACCACCGGGACCGCAACCTCCGGGATCGGAGGCCCTGACGGCAAGACCGCCTGCACGGCCGGCGCTCCCTGCACCTGCACCACCGACACGCCCTGCTCGGTCTCCGGGGCCGGGACCATCACCGGTCCCGACGCCGGCGGCTTCTACACCATCACCCTCACCGGCGTGCAGGTCCCGGCCAGCGCCGTCATGCTCACCGGCGGCGTCGGCTACAGCTACTCGCTGAGCAGCGCGCCGCCGCTGGTGCAGACCAACGTGCCCGGATTCCCCTACGGCGCCGACGGCCAGGGCGGCATCATCATCCCCGCGCCCGACGTCTGGAAGGTGGCCGCCGGCTACACCGGCCGCCGCGCCATCGTCGACAACTCCACCTGCGACACCTGCCACCAGCCGCTCGGGGTCGCCCCGACCTTCCACGCCGGCCAGCGCAACGACGGCCCGACCTGCTCGTTCTGCCACAACCCCAACCGGACGAGCAGCGGGTGGTCGGCCAACGCCAAGGACTTCATCCACGCCCTCCACGGGGCCCGCAAGCGCGTCGTGCCGTTCTCGTGGCACGCCACCTGCCCCCCGGGCGTGGTCTGCACCACCGCCAACGCGACGGGCTTCTGGGACGTCGACTTCCCGCCGGCGCTCAACACCTGCCAGGCCTGCCACCTGCCCGGGATGAACAACTTCGCCAGCGCGGTCTACACCGACGCGCTGAAGGGGTCGCTGCTCTCGAGCTACGTGGCGACGGGCACCTACACGAACATCGGCAGCTTCCCGTCGCCGTACGTGGACGCCACCGGCGTCACGAACTACGGGACCGGCTTCTCGTACAGCGCGGCGACGGACGCCACCAGCGCGGCCGCGGCGACGACGCTCTTCAAGTCGCCGATCACCTCCGCCTGCTCCGCCTGCCACGACACCGACATGGCCCTCGACCACATGCGCGCCAACGGCGGCGACTTCTACTCGCCGCGCGGCGCCACGGCGGCCATCAGCGCCGCCGGGCCGGTGGAGCAGTGCCTGCTCTGCCACGGCCCGGGCAGGATCGCGGCCATCGCCGACGTGCACAAGTAGCCGCCCGACCTCGCCGGATCGCGGGGCGGACCCTCCGGGGTCCGCCCCTTTCTATTTCGGGGTTAGACTTCGCCGGTGCGCCTGCGCCGCGTCCTTCCCCTCATCGTGGGCTTCGTCTTCCTGCCTGCGGCGCTCATGCTCACCGTCGGCATCCTCATCTTGGTCTTCGGCTCGGCGCCGCGGGACTACGTCTTCGGCGGCGTCATCCTCACGCTCGTCGCCACCACCATCATCGGCACCGCGGCGACGGTGGCCGTCCTCAACCGCGAGGCGCGGGTGGCCCGGCTCCAGACCGACTTCGTGAACAAGGTCTCGCACGACCTGCGCACGCCGCTCACCAGCATCCGGATGTTCGTCGAGACCATCCAGATGGGCCGGCTCGAGGACCCCGTCCGGCGCCGCGAGGCGCTGGAGATCATCGCCACCGAGACGGCGCGGCTCTCGGCGCTCATCAACCGCCTGCTCGACTGGGCGCGGATGGAGTCGGGCCGCCGCACCTACCGCCTCGAGCCCGTGGCCGTCGCCGACGTCGTCGACGACGCGCTGGCGGGCCTCGAGCCGCAGCTCCTGGAGCAGCCGGCCGAGGTGAGCTGCAAGGTGGCCCCCGGCCTGGGCCCCATCCGCGCCGACCGCGAGGCCCTGGCCGACGCGCTCCTGAACCTCCTGCAGAACGCCCACAAGTACACGGGCACGCCCAAGCAGCTCGCGGTGCTGGCGCAGACGCAGGGGCAACAGGTGGTCATCAGCGTCTCCGACAACGGGCCCGGGATCCCGGTGCCGGAGCAGTCGCGCATCTTCGAGAAGTTCTACCGGGCGAAGGATCCGCTCGACCGCAGCATCGAGGGGTCGGGGCTGGGCCTGGCGATGGTGAAGCACATCGTCGAGGCCCACGGCGGCAGGGTGAGCGTCGTCTCCTCCCCCGGGGAGGGTGCCACCTTCTCCATCGCGCTTCCCGCGGAGGGCACTGTGTGAGCGAGCGCATCCTGGTGGTCGAGGACGACCCCTCCATCCTGCGGGGGCTGCAGCTCAACCTCTCGATGGAGGGATACCGCGTCCGCTCGGCCATGGACGGCGAGGCCGGGCTGCGGATGGCGCGCGAGGAGCGGCCAGACCTGGTCGTGGTCGACGTCATGCTCCCCAAGCTCGGCGGCCTGGAGCTGATCCGCGAGGTGCGCCGCCTCGACCCCGACCTCCCCATCGTCATCCTCTCGGCGAAGGGGCAGGAGTCGGACAAGGTCCGCGGCCTCGAGCTCGGAGCTGACGACTACGTGGTGAAGCCCTTCGGGCTGAGGGAGCTGCTGGCGCGCATCCGCGCCGCCCTGCGCCGCCCCAGGGCCGGAGGCCGGGCCCGCGGCGACGAGGAGCCGCGCCGCTTCGGCGACGCCGAGGTGGACCTCGCCGGCCGCCGGCTCGTGGTCGGCGGCCGCGAGGTCGAGCTCACGCAGAAGGAGTTCGACCTCCTCGCCGTCTTCGTCGAGCACCCGGGCCGCGCCTTCGGGCGCGAGGAGCTGCTGCGCGCCGTCTGGGGGCCGGACTACGAGGGGACGGCGCGCACCGTGGACAACTTCGTGGCCCGGCTGCGGGCCCACATCGGCGACCACGCCGAGAAGCCGCGCCACCTGGAAACCGTGCGAGGGCTGGGCTACCGCTTCTCGCCGGAGTAGGGGGCCGCGAGCGCGAGCGGGAGGGGGCCGCGTCTCACGGCGCCAGCGCCGCCCTCACCGCGGCCACGACCAGCGAGCCCTCCCCGGGAAGGACCGCGCGCGGGTCGAGGACCACCAGGCCGTCCTCGATGCGGCCCACCACCGGCGGGTCGGCGCGGCGCAGGCGCGCCAGCAGAGCGTCCGGGTCCGGGACCCGGAGCGCCAGCGCGAAGCTCGGGAGCGTGGCCTCGGGGAGCGAGCCGCCGCCCACCGCCGAGCGGGTCTGGCGCACCTCGGCGCCGGCGGGGGCGCCCAGGGCCGCCAGCCAGCCCTCGGCCTCGGCGCGCAGCGCCTCCGGCGCCCGGGCGATGGCGCGCCACACCGGCACGCGAGCCAGGGCCTCGCCGCGCTCGTAGTGGGCCAGCGTCGCCGCCAGGCCCGCCAGCGTCACCTTGTCGACGCGGAGCGCCCGGAGCAGCGGGTGGCGGCGCGCCCGGGCCAGGGCCTCGCCGCGCCCGACGAGGATCCCCGCCTGCGGGCCGCCGAGGAGCTTGTCCCCCGAGAAGCAGACGAGGTCGGCGCCGGCGCGGACCCTCTCCTGCACCGGGGGCTCGCGCCCCAGGCCGAAGGGGGCGGTGTCGAGGAGCGTGCCGGAGCCGAGGTCGTCCACCACCCAGAGCCCGAGCCGCCGGCCCAGGGCCACCAGCTCCTCGAGCGAGGCGTCGTGGACGAAGCCCGAGAGGCGGAAGTTGGAGCGGTGCACCGAGAGGAGGATCCGGGTGCGCGGGCCGGCCGCCTCCTGGTAGTCGCGGGCGTAGGTCCGGTTCGTCGTCCCGACCTCGACCAGGGCGCAGCCGGAGCGGCGCAGGACGTCGGGGATGCGGAAGCCGCCGCCGATCTCCACCAGCTGGCCGCGGGAGACCAGGACCTCCGGCGCGCCCTCGGGGGCCTCGTCCTCGCGCCCGGGCCGCGCTCCGGCCAGCGCCGCCAGCGCCAGCGTGACCGCCGCGGCGTTGTTGTTCACCACCAGCGCGTCCTCGGCGCCGGTGAGCCTCCTCAGGGCCTGGGCGGCGTGGCCGTAACGGTCGCCGCGCTCGCCGGCCTCGAGGTCGTACTCGAGGTTCACGTAGCCGGCCACCTCCTGCATGGCGCGCACCGCCTCCGTCGAGAGCGGCGCCCGGCCCAGGTTCGTGTGGATCACGACGCCGGTGGCGTTCACCAGCCGCCGCAGGGAGCCCCTGGCCTCGCCCCCGAGACGGTCCAGGAGCTGCGCCTCCACGTCGGCCTCTCCGGGGCAGCCCTCCCCGCCCAGGACCCGCTGGCGGAGGCCCTCGAGGGTGGCCCGCACCGCCTCCATCACCGCCCCGTGGCCGAGCCTGGCGACGAAGCCCGCCCGATCGGCGACGCCGAGCAGGCGGTCGGCCCTCGGCAGCTTGCGGGCCTCGGCTGCGGCGTCGTGCGGCTCCCTGGCCATGCGACGGAGATAGCAGAGTTTCCGGGGCGTTGCCGCTTTCCGGCCGCGCCGGCGCCCCGCGGGAGCGCGCGGACAAGAGTGTTGCTTCGCCCGTCACGAGAGGGTAGACGTTGGGCCCGCTCATGACCCCCGACGGCTCTCCAGTCACCCAGCCGCTCCTCTGGGCGCTGATCCTCTTGCCCCTGGCGGGGGCCGCGGTGAACGGGTTCTTCGGCCGCCGCCTCGGGAAGCCGAACGTGGCCCTCATCGCGGTGGGCGTGATGGCGGGGGCCTTCGCCGTGGCGCTGGCCGGCTTCCTCCAGGTCATGGGCGGGGTGACGCTGCGGACCGCGCCGGACCTCTGGTTCCGGGTCGCCGGGCCGGACGGCCGCGGACTCTCGGTGAGCTTCGGCCTCCTCTTCGACCGCCTCGGCGCGGTGATGTCGCTCGTCGTCACCGGCGTGGGCTCCCTCATCCACCTCTACTCCACGTCCTACATGGAGCACGAGGACGACTTCGGCTACGCGCGCTTCTTCACCTACCTGAACCTCTTCGTCGCCGCGATGATGACGCTGGTCCTCGGCGACGGTCTGGCCCCCACCTTCATGGGCTGGGAGGGCGTGGGGCTCGCGAGCTACCTCCTCATCGGCTTCTGGTACACCGACCCCCAGAAGGCCTACTGCGGCCGCAAGGCCTTCGTCACCAACCGCATCGGGGACTTCGGCTTCCTCATCGGCTTCTTCGCGGTCCTCTCCCTCTTCGGCACCGCCAGCTACGGCGAGCTCGCCCAGCTCGCCGCCCGCGTCCAGCCGCAGCAGATCGTCGCCTCGGGCCCGTTCCAGGGCTGGACGGTGCAGGCGGCGCTGACGCTGGCGACGCTCGGCTTCTTCGTGGGTTGCGCCGGCAAGAGCGCCCAGCTCCCGCTCTACGTCTGGCTCCCCGACGCCATGGCCGGCCCGACGCCGGTCTCGGCGCTGATCCACGCCGCCACCATGGTGACCGCCGGGGTCTACCTGGTGGCCCGCACCAGCTTCCTCTTCGCGATGGCGCCGGCGGCGATGGCGGTGGTCACCGTCGTCGGCGCGGCCACCGCGCTCTTCTCGGCGCTCATCGCCTTCGCCCAGAACGACATCAAGAAGGTCCTCGCCTACTCCACCGTCTCGCAGCTCGGCTTCATGTTCGTGGGCGTGGGCTCGGGCGCCTACTACGCCGGCGTCCTCCACCTCGTCACCCACGCCTTCTTCAAGGCCTGCCTCTTCCTCGGGGCCGGCTCGGTGATGCACGGCATGGCCGACGACACCGACGTGCGGAACATGGGCGGCCTGGGGAGGCGGATGCCGCACACGCGGTGGACCTTCCTCGTGGCCACCCTGGCCATCACCGGCGTGGTCCCGCTCTCCGGCTTCTTCTCCAAGGACGCCATCCTGGCGGGCGCCCTCTTCGCCCACAACCGGATGAGCGAGGCCTACCCCTGGGTCGGGCCCACCGCCTACGCGCTCGGCACCCTGGCCGCCGCCGGCACCGCCTTCTACATGATGCGGCTCTACGCCCTCACCTTCTCCGGCGAGCCGCGGACCGCGGCGGCCCGCCGGGCCCACGAGTCCTCCCCGGTCATGTGGGGGCCGCTGGCGGTGCTGGCGGTGCTCTCCGCCGTCGGGCTGGTGCTCGGCCTCCCGGGCGAGGGGCCCTGGGCCGAGGTCTTCCGGCGGTTCACCGACCCGACCTTCGCGCCGGCGCTGCGGCGGCTCTCGGTGGGGGCGGCGGCCCACCACGCCGCCTGGCCCTTCCTCGTCGCCTGGGTGGTGGCCCTGGTCTCCGGCGGCCTGGGGTGGGCGATGTACGCCGGGCCGCTCCGCGAGGTGCCGAGGCGCTTCGCCGAGGCCCTGCCCCGCCTCCACCGCTTCGCCGTCGACAAGTTCCGCGTCGACGAGCTCTACGACGCGATGCTGGTGCGGCCCCTGGCCGCGGTGTCGCGCCTCCTGTGGCGCGCCGGCGACGCCTTCCTCATCGACCGGGTCCTGGTGGACGGGACCGCCCGGGCCGCCGAGGCCTTCGCCCGCATCTTCCGGACGCTGCAGAACGGCGACGTGCAGCGCTACGCCGCGGTGATGGCGGTGGCGGTCGCCGCCATCCTCTGGACCGCCCTCGGGCGCGGGGGGCCCTAGCGATGCTCCTCGGCGCGGTCATCTTCCTTCCCCTCGCCGGCGCGCTGGTCGCCGCCTTCCTGCCCGCCGGCGAGGCCCGGCAGCACCGCGGCTGGGCCCTCTTCGTCTCGCTCCTCACCTTCGCCGTCTCGCTGGCCCTCTGGGCGGGGTTCGACGCCTCCCCGGGCGCGCCCGAGTTCCAGTTCGAGACCCGGGCCCGGTGGATCCCCGCCGCCGGCATCGGCTACCACGTCGGGCTCGACGGGGTGGCGCTGCTCCTCGTCATGCTGACGACGGCGCTCACCCCGGTGGTCATCCTCTCCGCCTTCACCGTCTCCGACAGGGTGAAGGAGTTCATGGTCGCCCTCCTCTTCCTGGAGACGGCGATGATCGGCACCTTCGCGGCGCTCGACCTGGTGCTCTTCTACGTCTTCTGGGAAGCGATCCTCGTCCCCATGTACCTCCTCATCGGCGTGTGGGGATCGCAGAACCGGGTCTACGCGACCGTGAAGTTCTTCCTCTACACCTTCGCGGCCAGCGTGCTCATGCTGGTCGCCATCCTCTACGTGCAGGCCCACGCCGGCGGGAGCTTCGACTACCTCGCCGCCCGCGACGGCCTCCGGGTGACGCCGGCGGCGCAGGGCTGGCTCTTCCTCGCCTTCGCGCTGGCCTTCGCCGTGAAGGTGCCGATGTTCCCCCTCCACACCTGGCTGCCGGACGCCCACACCGAGGCGCCCACCGCGGGCTCGGTGATCCTGGCCGGCGTGCTCCTCAAGATGGGCACCTTCGGCTTCTTCCGCTACGCCATGCCGCTCTTCCCCGACGCCGCGCTCGCCTGGCGGCCCGCGGTGGCCGCGCTGGCGGCGGTCGGCATCGTCTACGGCGCGCTCATGTGCCTGGTGCAGACGGACATGAAGCGGCTCGTCGCCTACTCGTCGGTCTCGCACCTGGGCTTCGTCATGCTGGGCCTCATGGCCATCACCGCCGAGGGGCTCACCGGCGGCGTCTACCAGATGCTGAACCACGGCATCTCCACCGGCTCGCTCTTCCTCCTGGTGGGCATGCTCTACGAGCGCCGCCACACCCGGCTCATCGCCGAGTACGGCGGGGTGGCGAAGCAGGTGCCCTGGCTCGCCACCGCCTTCGTCGTCGTCACCCTGTCCTCCATCGGCCTGCCGGGCACGAACGGGTTCGTCGGCGAGTTCCTGATCCTGGCCGGCACCTGGCTCGGGCGGATGCCGGGCGCCCAGGTCCTCGCCGCCGTGGGCGCGAGCGGCGTCATCCTCGGCGCCGTCTACATGCTCTGGCTGGTGGAGCGGGTCTTCTTCGGGCCCATCGCCCGCGAGGAGAACCGCCGCCTCCCCGACCTCTCGCTCCGCGAGGCCTTGGTCATCGCTCCCATGCTCCTGCTGATCGTGGTCATGGGCCTCGTTCCGCAGCCCTTCCTGGCGCCGGCGAAGCCGGCCGTCGACCGGCTCGTCCTGCGCATGCAGCAGGCCGACCAGCGCCGCAGCCCGGGCCGGCCCACCGTGGGCAGGCAGCCGCCGGCCCTGGCGGCCGGGGGCGCGCCGGCCGGGGCGCTGGCGGCCGCGCCCGGCGCGGGGAGCCGCTGACGTGATCCAGGTGCCCGCCCAGGACTTCCTCGCGCTCGCGCCCGTCGCGGTGCTGGCCCTCGGCGGCATCGCGCTGGTGCTCTCCGAGGTCTTCCTCACCTCGGGGGCCCGCGGCTACCAGGCCGGGCTGGCGGTGGCCTTCGCCGCCGCCGCGGCGCTCGCCGCGGTCCTCGCGCCCCACCCGGCGCGGATCTTCGGCGGCCAGGGCGCCGCCGACGGCTTCGCCACCTTCGTCACCGTCACCGTGTGCGCCGGGCTGGCGCTCTCGGCACTGGTCGGCGCCTCCTGGCTCGGGCCCCGCGACGCCGAGCGCGGCGAGTTCTACGGGCTGGCGCTCTTCGGCGCCAGCGGGATGGCGCTCCTGGGGATGGCGACCGACCTCCTGGTGGCCTTCGTCGCCATCGAGGTGATGAGCCTCTCCATCTACGCGCTCGCCGCCTGGATGCGCCGGGGCAAGAAGCCGGCCGAGGCGGCCTTCAAGTACTTCATCCTCGGCGCCTTCTCGAGCGCCCTCTTCCTCTACGGGACGGCGCTGGTCTTCGGCGCCACCGGCTCGACCCGGCTCGCGGACGTGGCGCGGGGCGGCGGCGGACCGCTGCTGGTCGGCGGCCTGGTGCTCGTCACCGCGGGCCTGGCCTTCAAGGTCGCGGCCGTCCCCTTCCACGTCTGGACGCCCGACGTCTACGAGGGGGCGCCGACGCCGGTCACCGCCTTCATGGCGGCCGGGGTGAAGGCGGCGGCATTCGCGGTGCTGGCGCGCACGATGCTGGCCGCCTTCGCCGGGGCGCCGGCGGCGCCGGCGGGCGGCTTCGGGGGGCTCCTGGCGATCCTCGCGGTGCTCACGATGGCGGCCGGCAACCTCCTCGCCGTCCCCCAGCGCAGCGTGAAGCGGATGCTCGCCTACTCGTCGATCGCCCACGCCGGCTACCTGGTGGTGGGCGTGGTGGTCGCGGGACACCCGGCGGCGCGCGAGCAGGCGCTCTCCAGCGTCCTCTTCTACCTCGCCATCTACTCGGCCACGGTCATCGGCGCCTTCGCCGTGGTGGGGGCGCTGGAGGGAAGGGGAGCGACGCCGGCCGACGAGCCGGAGGACGCCTGGGACCTCGACCGGCTCGCGGGCCTGGGGCGGCGCCGGCCCATGCTCGCCCTGGCGATGGCGGTGTTCATGCTCTCGCTCGCCGGAGTGCCGCCCACGGCCGGCTTCGTCGCCAAGCTGCTGGTCTTCAAGGCCGCCATCGCCGCCGACGCCTGGGGTCTCGCGGTCGTCGGCGTCCTCACGAGCGCGCTCGGCGCCTACTACTACCTGCGGGTGGTGGTCTACATGTACATGCGGCCGGCCGTCGGGGCGGAGCCGGCCGAGGCCGGCTCGCCGCTGCTCTCGGTGGCGCTCGGCGCCGCGGTGCTCGCGGTGGTGATCCTCGGCGTGGGCCCCGAGCCGGTGGCCAGCCTGGCGCGCGCCGCGGCGGCCATCGCGCCCTGAACGATCGGGACGCGTCTGCGGCGGTGGCCACGTGCAGAGCGGGGCGGCGCGACCCAGCCGAAGCGGTGGGGGGGACCGGCTCCATGGAGCCGGGCCACGCCGCCCCAGTCAGGGAAAACGCAACACCGGTGCCAGGATCGATCGGACCAGTAAGTGTTCACTCTCCAAAGGGTTGTGAAGCCACGCCACACCTGAACTGGGGATGCCACCGCAATGCAGTCCTGCACTGCCCTTTCAGGAACGAAATGAAGATCAGGACTGCCCGGCACGCGAGGGAACGCCGAGGCGCTTCATCTTGCGCCACAGCGTCGTCGAGGAGACGCCGAGCCGTCGCGCCACCTCGCCGAGCTCGCCGCCGCAGCGGGACAGGGTCGCCTCGATGGCGTGCCGCTCGGCAGCCTCGACGGCCTCGGCGAGCGTGCCCACCGGAGACGCCGAGACGGCGGGCATGGCCTCGTCGAGGCGGATGTCGGAGGCGGCGATGACCGAGCCAGCGGACAGCGCCGCCGCCTGCTCGATCTGGTTCTGGAGCTCGCGCACGTTTCCGGGCCAGCTCCACTCGAGCAGCCGCCCCAGCGCCCCCGGCGCCAGCGTGCGCCGGGCGCCGGTGCGGCGGGCGTATTCCTCCAGGAAGTGCTCGGCGAGGAGCGGGACGTCCTCGCGCCGGTCGCGCAGCGCCGGAACGTGCAGCGGCACCACCGCCAGCCGGTAGTAGAGGTCCTCGCGGAAGCGCTTCTCGGCCACCGCGGCGCGGAGGTCGCGGTTGGTAGCGGCGACGACGCGGACGTCGACCCGCAGGGGCAGGGACTCGCCCACGCGCCGGATCTCGCCGTCCTGGATGGCGCGGAGGAGCTTCACCTGGAAGCCGGGCGCGGTCTCGGAGATCTCGTCGATGAAGAGCGTGCCGCCGCTCGCCTCCTCGAAGAGCCCGCGGCGGGACCGGGTGGCGCCGGTGAAGGCGCCGCGGGCGTGGCCGAAGAGCTCCGACTCCAGCAGGGTCTCGGTGATGGCGGCGCAGTTCACCGGGACGAAGGGCTTGTGGGCGCGGCGGCTGGCGGCGTGGAGTGCCCGCGCCACCAGCTCCTTGCCGGTGCCGGACTCGCCGGTGACGAGCACGGTGGCGTCGGACGGGGCGACGCGCCGCACCCGCTCCAGGAGCTCGCGCAGCGGGGCCGAGCGGCCGACGATGCGCTCGAGGCCGAAGCGATCCCGGAACTCGCCGGTGAGCAGGGAGAGGTCGCCGCGCAGGCGCCGTTCGTCCACCGCCTTGGCGACGCGGAAGAGGAGCTCCTCCTCCTTGAAGGGCTTGGAGAGGTAGTCGGCGGCGCCTCGGCGCAGCATCTCCTGGGCCGAGGAGGCGGAGCCGAACGCGGTCATGAGGATCACCCGGGTGGCGGGCGCGGCCTCGAGCGTGGCCCGGAGCACCTCGAGCCCGTCGACCGGTCCCATGCGCCAGTCGGTGAGCACGACGTCGAAGAGCTCGGTGGCGACGCGCTGCAGCGCCGCCGCTCCGTCCTCGGCCTCGAACACCTGGTACCCGGCCTCGCGCAGCATGAGCGCGGTGGTGGTCCGCATGTTCTTCTGGTCGTCGACGACCAGGACCTTGGCCGCCGGGCCTGCGGCGCGGGGTCGATCGTCGGCGGCGGCGGGCTGGGCGAAGTCGGCCATCTCGCCGCCATCTCACGCCAAGCCCGGCCGGTTTTCAACCGGGCGCGCGCCGGCGAGCGGCAGCCGGATGACGAAGGCGGCGCCGCGGCCTCCGCGGGCCTCCTCCACCGCGACCGTGCCGCGGTGGTCGTCGACCACTCGGCGCACCACCGCCAGGCCGAGGCCGGTGCCGCTGGCGCGGGTGGTGAAGAAGGGCTCGAAGATCCGGGAGCGGAGCTCCTCGGCCACGCCGGGACCGCTGTCGGCGATCTCCAGCCGGACGGCGTCGCCGTCGCTCCGCGCCCGCAGGGCCAGCGTTCCGCCGTCGGGCATGGACTGGACGGCGTTCAGGGCGACGTTGAGGAGCGCCTGGCGGAGCTGGCGCGCGTCGGCCGGGACCGGCGGGAGGTCGGGCTCGATCTCGCGGAGCAGGGACACGCCGGGAGCCGCCTGGGCCAGGGCCACCTGCGCCACCTCGTCGAGGAGCCGGTCCACCGCCTCGGGCCGGAACTCCGGGGCGCCGGGCCGCGCGAAGTCGAGGAGGTCGCCGACGATCCGGTTCAGGCGGTCGGCCTCCTCGCCGACGATGTCGAGGAGGGTGCGGGCGTCGCCCGCCGGGCGGAGCAGGCGGCGCAGCGCCGCCAGCGAGTTGAAGATCACGCCCAGGGGGTTGCGCACCTCGTGGGCCACCACCGCCGCGAGCTCGCCGAGGGCCGCGAGCCGCTCGCGGTGGACGAGCTGCTCCTGCGCCCGGTTCAGCTCGGCGTAGGAGCGGCGCAGGTCGGCGTAGAGGCGGGCGTGCTCCGCCGCCACCGCGAGCTGGTTGGCGATGGCCGCCGCCCGCTCCACCTCCGCCGGCGTGAAGCTGCGCGGCGCCGCCGCGTCGACGATGGCGGCGGCGCCGATGGCCCGCTCGCGCACCACCAGCGGCAGCCCCAGGTAGGCGCGCGCCCCGGTGGCCTGGCGGAGCGCCGGCGGCACGCGCGGGTCCACCTCGGCGTCGCTCACCAGGACGATCTCCCGCCGGACCAGGACCTGCGAGAGGAGGGCGCCCTCCTCGCCGCCCAGCGCCACCGCGTGGCCCATGAGCCCGGGGCGGCTGCCGGTGGCGGCTCGCACCACCAGCCGCTCGCCCGACTCGTCGGCGAGGAGGAGGTAGGCGTCGGGGGCGCCGACGATGCGCGCAAGGTTGCGGACCCCGGCGTCGAGCACCTGGTCGAGGTCGAGGGAGGCCACCAGGGACCGGCCCACCTCCAGGAGCAGGCCGAGCTCCTCGACCCGGCGCTGCGCCTCGGCGTAGAGCTCGGCGTTCTCGAGACCCATGGCCGCCAGCCCGGCCATGGCCTGCGCCAGGGCGACCTCGGCCTCGGTCCAGCGCCGCGGCGGCGAGTCGCCGACCACGATCACCCCGCGCGCCGCCTCGCGGGAGGCGAGGGGGAGGACCAGCATGGCGAGGGGCGGGTGGCCCTCGAGGCCGTAGACCGCGCTCCGCACGTCGGAGCGCGCGTCCTCGGCGACGACCGGCTTCCGCGTGCGCAGCGCCTGCGTCACCAGGGTGGCGCGGGACAGCGGGATGGCGATGTCGGGTGGAGGGAGCGGCGCGCCGTGGCCGCCCAGGCCGCGGAGCATCGCCCCGTCCTCGTCGAGCCCCAGCACGATGACCGAGGGCGCGCCAAGCGCCCGGGCGATCTCCTTGCAGGCGGACGCCAGCACCCGCTGGACGTCGCGCGGCCCGGCGCCGAAGAGCTTCAGCGCCAGCGCGTTCACCGCCTCGAGGTCGGCGACCCGCGGCACCGCTACCTCCCCTCTCCCCGCAGGACGCGCTTCTCGCCGACGCGCAGCGTGACCCGCTCGC
>DATBLK010000134.1:0-2644 GCA_036555405.1 Anaeromyxobacteraceae bacterium | reverse complement strand
GGAACGGGGCCGGCGGCGGGCCGCGGGCCTCGAGGAGCCGGTACCCGGGTCGCTCGTCGGCGACGAGCCAGAGCGAGGCGTGGGTCAGGCGGCGGGTCTCCGCCAGGCCGTCCAGCAGCACGGTCGCCAGGCGGCCAGGGTCGATGACGGTCGAGATCCGCTCCCGCAGCGACTCGAGCTGGCGGACGAGCTCGTAGCGCTCCCGGAAGAGGGTGACCACCACCCACTCCTCCACCTTCTCCCGCATGGGGTCGAAGAGCGAGAGGATCACGAAGGAGGCGATGAAGGTGTTGAAGTAGAACAGCTCCCGGCTCCCCACCCAGGAGACGAGCCCGCCGTAGATGGCGAGCAGCACCAGGGCCAGGGCGGTGACCACCACGATCTTCCCGAGGAACTCGTGGAGGTCGAGCAGCCGGTGTCGGAGGAGCGTCTGCGAGAGGAAGAACATGAACAGGGTGAGGGCGATGGCGCCGATGCCCTCGAGCGGGAAGGGCACCCCGAGCCGAGGCAGCGCATCGAGCCCCCAGAGGCTCACCGCCACGCAGCCGGCGACGAAGAGGTAGAGGAGCCGCGCCCGCTCCACGCGCGTCGGGGCGGCCCGCAGCTTGCCCCAGAGCACCGAGAGGGCGGCGGCGAGCCCGGCGACGACGAAGAGCAGCACCGCCAGCGGCGCCAGGGGCGAGCGGACGAGCGGCGAGGCGGCGAGGGCGATGCCGGAGAGCGACGCTGCCAGCATGGCGTTGCGGGCCCGGCGGGCCGGGCGGCGCGCCACGCCCAGGAACTCCAGGAAGAAGGCGAGCCCGCTCGCCGGGATGAAGCCGGCCGCGGCCACCGCCAGGCGCATCCACAGCGTCCCGGAGCCCCCCGACCAGCGCTGCAGGAAGTCCGCCAGGGCGTAGAGCCCGAGGTTCGCGGCGAAGAGCGCGAAGAGCGTGAAGACCCGCGGGCGATTGTCCCGGAGCAGCGCGGCGCCGGCGAGCGCCAGGGTGACGATGGCCGCCAGCAGCGTGGCCTGGGTGCGGATCTCCACGCCCGGAATCCTACGCGAAAAGGCGCGGTGGATCGCCGGGAGGCGCTTGACCGCGGCCCGGCATCGGGACCACTCTCGGGCGATGGCCGCGCTCCTCCTGGCGGCGCTCCTCGCCGGCGCCGAGGCGCCGCCCCGGCTCTTCTCCGCGGCCGACGCCGCGCCCCTCTTCGCCGCCGGCGCGCTCCGGAGGGCGGCCGACGACCTGGACGCCGGCCGGTTCGAGGAGGCGGCCCGGGCCTTCGCCTCCTCGCGGCGGCCGGAGGCCCGCTACCTCGAGGCGCTGGCGCTCCTGGGCGCCGGCCGGGGCGAGGAGGCCGCCTCCCGCCTCGCCGGCCTCGAGGCGGCGCTGCCCGACCTCGCGGACCGGGTGGCGTGGCTGCGCGGACAGGCGCTGGAGCGGGCCGGAAGGCCCGGCGACGCCGCCGAGGCCTACGGGCGGGTCGGCCCCGGCGCCCTCCAGCGACCGGAGGCGCTCCTCGCCAGGGCGCGGCTCCTGGCGGCCCTGGGCGACCCTGCGGGCGCTCTCCACGCGCTCGAGCCGGTGGCCGGGCTCTCCGCCTCCGAGGACGTGGCGCGCCTCGACGCGGCCGCCGAGGCCCTGCTGCTCGCCGCTCGCCTCCGCGCCGCCGGCGGCCCGGACGGCGACCTGGTCCGGGCGCGCGCCGACCTGGTGCAGTGCTGGGCCGGCCACCCGCTCTCCGCGGCGGCGGCCCGCTGCGCCGAGGCGCTGCGGGGACTTCCGCCGCCGCACGGCGCGGCGCCGGAAGCCGCCGACGCGCTGCGCCGCGCGGAGGCGCTCCTCGACGCCAACCGGAACCGCGCCGCCATCAGGGAGCTGAAGCCTCTCGCCGAGGCCCTGGGGGCTCCGGGGCCGGCCGCGGACGAGGCCTGCCGCGCGCACCTGGCCCTGGGGCGGGCCTACCGGAAGGAGCGCCGCTACCCCGGCGCCGTCGAGGTCCTCGCTCCGGCCGTGGCCGCGTGCCCCGACGCCCCGGCGCGGTCCCGCTCCCTCCACGCCCTGGCGGCCGCGGCCGCGGCCGCGGCGCCGGGCGAGGCGATCGAGCGCTACCGGCAGCTCGCCCGGGAGTATCCCGACGGCCCGCTCGCCGACGACGCCATCTACTACGCGGCCGACCTGCTGTCCCGCGCCGGGCGCGTGGCCGAGGCACGGGCCGCCCTCGCCGACCTGGCGGCGCGCTACCCGAAGGGCGACTTCCGCCCCGAGGCCCTGTTCCGCTCCGCCTGGCTCGCCTGGCGCGCCGGAGAGGTGAGCGAGGCCCTGGCCCTGCTGGAGCGGACGCAGCGGGAGTACGAGGACTCCGATCCCTACGAGTTCGCGCGCGCCGCCTACTGGCGCGCCCGGGTCCTGGCCGCGCGAGGCGCCAAGGGCGCCGCCGCCGCCCGCGGGCTCTGGGTCATGCTCGTCGAGCGCCACCCGGCGGACTACTACGGACTGCTGGCGCGGGCCCGGCTCGGAGAGCGCCGCGGCGGCGCCCCGCCCTGGCGGCGACCCGGCGGACCGCCGGGCGACTTCCGCCACGACCCCGGGCGCCTGCCCGCCGACGCCCACTTCCGCGCCGGCCTGCTCCTGCTGCGCATGGGCCAGGACCGCGC
>DATBLK010000124.1:0-4209 GCA_036555405.1 Anaeromyxobacteraceae bacterium | reverse complement strand
AGCAGCCGGTGGATCTCGCTGCGGTCGAACGGGGTGATGAACTGGGTGTGAAGCCGCTCGAAGGCGCGGTGGGTGATGTCGTCGGCCCGGTGCTCGACGTCCTTGATGGCCTTCACCTTGGCGGGCACGTCGGTGAAGTCGTCGAGGAGCGCCTGGAAGAGCTTCGCCCCCTCCACCGTGGCCGCCGCCTGCCGCTCGAAGTCGTCGAAGAAGTCATCCGAACGGGGCATGAGCTTCTCGAGCATGGTTCCTCCTCGGACCGCGCGGGCGCGCGGAGATTAGCGAAATCGCCGCCCGGGTCCAAGGCGAACGGGTGGGCGCGGCGAACCCCCCGGTATTCCAGGGCCCCCCTCCGGCGCCGCAGCGCGGCGCGAGGGCCGCCCGGCGCCTCCCGGGCGCGCGCGGACATGGGGCTTCCGCCGCTCCCGCCGCTGGTGGCACGATGTGCCGCCGGAATGGAACCCGAGCCCAACCCCATCCGCGCCATCCCCGAGCTGCCGACCCGGGAGCCGGCGGACCACGAGGTGGCGGCCGGCGCGGCCGCGGGCCTGCTGGGCGGCGCGCTCGCCGCGGCGGCGGCGATGGCGGCGGCGCCGGCGGAGCAGGGGGCGCTCTTTCCCTTCCGGCTCGCCGCGGCCTGTCTGCTCGGGCACGCCGCCCTCGACCAGGCGGCGGCGGGACCGGTGCTCCTCGGGGCGGCGCTGGGGGCGCTCGCCGCGGTGGCGCTGGGCCTGGTCTTCGCGAGCATCCTGCCGCGCGGCCTCGCGGCGCCCGCCTCGGTGGCCGGCGGCCTCGCCCTGGGCGCCGCCGCCTGGGCGCTCACCTGGTTCGCGGTGGTCCGCATCCTCGACCCGGTGCTCTTCGCGGCGGTCCCGCCGGCCCAGGCGCTGATCGTCGACCTGGTCTACGGCGCGGCGGCCGGCGCCGCGCTGCCGCCCCTGCGGCGGATCCTGCCCTGAGGGCCCGGTCTCGATTCCCGGGCGCTACCGGGCCGGCCGCAGCGTCGCCAGCGTCGCGCCCCACCCGCCCGCCCCCTCGCCGCCGGGCCCGAAGGAGGCGACCGCCGGGCTGCGCCGCAGCCAGGCCTCGACGCCGCGGCGCAGCGCCCCGGTCCCCTTGCCGTGGACGATGCGGACCGCGAGGATGCCGCGGGCCCGGCAGGCCTCGGTCCACTCCTCGAGGAGCGAGGAGAGCTCCTCGGGCCGGAAGCCGTGGAGGTCGAGCGTCCCGTCGATGGGGACCTCGACCGGCTCGGGCGGCGCGTCGTTCTCGGGCTCCACGGCCCGATGATACCCTCGCCGCCCGTGACCCGGCTGGCCGCGCTGCCCCTCGCCGCCCTGCTCCTCCCGGCGCCGGCGCGGCCCGGGCCGCCGGAGCCGCTGCGGCTCGAGCTGCCCCGCACCCTCGCCGTCGCCGGAGTCTCGGCGGCCGCGGTGCTGGCGACCGTGCTCCTCGAGGAGGAGGTCGCGCCGCCGCGCTGCCGGGTCTGCGGGACGAACGGCTTCGACACCTGGGCGCGGTCCGAGCTTCGCTGGAGCCGGACGCAGCCGGCCCGCACCGCCTCCGACGTGCTGCTCGCGGGCGTGCCGCTCGCCGCCGCCGGGGCGCTCGCGGCCGCCGGATGGCAGGCGGGCGGATCGCGGACGGCGCTCGAGGACCTCGCGGTCGCGGCCGAGGCGGTGTCGGTGGCCCTCCTGGTCACGCAGGCGGCGAAGCTGGCGGTGGGCCGCCTGCGGCCCCACGCCTGGGCCGACCCCGGGGCCGTGGAGGGGCGGGACGCCTTCCTGTCCTTCTGGTCGGGCCACACCGCCGCCACCTTCGCCGGCGCCACCGCGGCGGGCACGGTGGCCCGCCTCCGCGGCTACCGCGCCTGGCCCTGGATCCTGGGGGTGGGCCTCGCCGGGGCCGCGGCCACGGGCTGGCTCCGCATCGCCTCCGACCGCCACTGGGCCACCGACGTGCTGGCGGGAGCCGCCGCCGGCGCCCTGGCCGGCGCGGGGCTGCCGGTGCTGCTCCACGCGCGGCCGGGGACGGCGGCGGCCGCGACGCCCCTCCCCCTCGGGATCGCCGGGACGTTCTGACCGGCTGGCCCGCCTAGGCCGTGGCACCCATCCGCTGGCGCACCAGCTCGCGAAGCGCGGTGAGCTCGAAGGGCTTCTCCAGCACGCACTCGCGGTGCTCCTCGACGAACGCGCGCGCCGCGGGCGTGAAGGCGCCGCCGGTGACGAAGATCATCCGCTCGGCGAGGTCGGGGTCGCGGGCCTCCACCGCGGCGTGGAGCTCCATCCCGGTGACCTCGGGCATGAGGAGGTCGCTCACCACCACGTCGAAGTGCTCGCGCTCGAGCCGGTCCAGCGCCTCGCGGCCGCCGGGGACCACGGTGACGTCGTGGTCGCTCCCCAGGGCCCGGCGGACCGCCGCGCCCACCAGCGGCTCGTCGTCCACCACCAGCACCCGGCCGCGCCGGCCGGCCGGGCCGGGCACGAGCACGAGCTGCATGGGCGGCGGCTCGGCGCGGGCGGCCTCCGCCGCCAGCAGGACGACGCGGAAGACCGACCCCTGGCCCGGCTCGCTGTCCACCTCGATGGCGCCGCCCAGGCTGGTGACGATGTTGTGGCAGATGGTGAGCCCGAGCCCGGTGCCCTCGCCCACCGGCTTGGTGGTGAAGAACGGGTCGAAGATGCGCGTGAGGTTCTCCGCCGGGATGCCGCAGCCGGTGTCCCGGAGCTCCACCGCGACGCGGCCGTCGGGGCGCAGGCGGGTGGCGAGCCGGATCTCGTTCTTGTCGGCCTGGCCCTCGGCGATGGCCTGGGCCGCGTTCACGAGGAGGTTCAGGAACACCTGGCCGAGCCGCCCCTCGTCGCCCCGCACCGGGGGCACCTCGGCGAGCTCCCGGACGAAGCGGGCCCGGTGCCGGATCTCGTTCCAGGCGATGCTGATGCAGGACTCGAGGACGCCGCGCAGGTCCACCGGCCCGGTGCCGGCCTCGGCCACGCGCGAGAAGGTCTTGAGATCGCGGATGATGGCGCGCATCCGCTCCGCGCCCTCGCGCGCCTCGCGGACGGCGTCGGAGAGCTCGCCGGCGGGCCCGGCCTCGTCGGCGGCCCGGGCCAGGCGCTGCAGGCTCTCGGCCACGAAGGTGAGGTTGGCGACGACGTAGGAGAGCGGGTTGTTGAGCTCGTGGGCCACGCCGGCGGCGAGCGTGCCCACCGAGGCCATCCGGTCGGCGAGCGCGAGCCGCGAGCGCATCTGCCGGTCGGAGGTGACGTCGCGCATGACGAGGAGGTGGCGCGACGGCAGGATGCGCGACACCCCGCTGTACTCGACGACCCGGGGGCCGCCGGCGGCGGCGACCTCGAGCTCGCCGGCGACCCGGGCGCCCTCGACGAGGCGCGGCCACTCGGCGCGGAGCGGCTGCCCCGAGGCCCCGAAGAGCCCGGCGAGGTCGAGGCCGCGCAGCGCCTGGAGGGGACGGCCCAGGAGCAGGCAGGCGGTCGGGTTGGCGTCGACGAGCCGCCCGCCGTCGTCGAGGGTGACGAGGGCGTCGAGCGTGTTCTCGAAGACGGCCCGCGCCTCGCGCTCCCGCTCCAGCAGCCGCTGCTCGGTCTCGGCCCGGACGAGGGCGGCGGCGACCACGTTGGCGGTGGTCTCGACGAAGCGGACCTCCTCCGGCGCGAAGGAGCGCGGGCGCCGCCAGAACGCGGCCAGGATGCCGTGGGGCCGCTCCCGCCCCCGGACGATGGCCGAGATGCCGGAGCGCGCGCCGATGGAGCGGAGCCGCGGGGCCGTGAAGCGGCGCTCGGCGTCGAGGTCGCTCGAGACCACCGAGCTGTCGCACTGGAGCGTGTAGCCCGACATCGAGCCGGCGTCGGCGGAGACCGGCTCGGCGCCGATGGTGCCGCCGGGCAGGTTCACGTGGCGCAGGACCAGGGTGCGGCTGCCCGGGGCCATCTCCAGGAAATGGGCCAGATCGGCGCCGAGCGTGCCGGCGACGACCCGCACCGCCAGGCGCGCCAGGGCGTCGAGGTCCTCGGCGAAGAGCGCCAGCTCGCCGAGGTCGGCCACCGCGGCGCTGCGGCGGGCCCGCTCCCGCAGCTCCTCCTCGTCGCCGCGCCGTGCGGTGACGTCGCGCAGGTAGGCGGCCCGGCCCACCACCTGGCCCTCCCCGCCGCGCAGCGGCACGCTGTAGCGCTCCAGGGTGCGGCCGTC
>DATBLK010000120.1:0-11839 GCA_036555405.1 Anaeromyxobacteraceae bacterium | reverse complement strand
GGCGACGCCGGGTGCGGACCGGTCACGGCCGCTCCGGCGGGAAGCCGAGGACCCGCTCGGCGTTGCGGTGGTAGATGCGCTCCAGGGTGGCGCGCGGGAGTCCGAGGCCGCGGAGCTCACCCGGCGCGCGGGTGGGCACGGGGCTGGGGATGGCGCGGTCGCGGGTCTCGAGCAGCCGGAGGTTCCCGAGGTGGAAGCGCAGGACTTCGCCCTCGCCTCGGGCCGGCGGCCCGTCGCCGAGGACGAGCTCGTGGTACGGGGGGACGTCGAGGTAGCGGGTGCCGGTGCCGTGGAGCACCCGGTCGGCGTGCGCCAGCAGGAAGGCGCGAGCCGCCTCGGGGCGCCGGGCGAGCTCGGCGAGCCGCGCGCCCAGCCCCAGGTGCAGGCCGGGGGCCCGGGTCAGCAGCGCGGCCGCCGCCGGGGGGTCGGCGGCCAGGCCGGCGAGGTCCGACGCCAGCAGCCCGAGGCGCGGCCGCCGGACCGAGAGCCGCGCCAGCGCCTCGCGCCCCTCGTCGCCGGAGACCTCGGCGGAGACCGGCAGCCCCAGCGCCTCGCAGGCGTCGAGGATCGGCTCGAGCCCGGCCGCGCCCGGCGCCGCCTCCGCGGGGAGGTCGGCGCCGAGGTGGAGGCCGGCCGCGCCGGCGGCCCGCCCCGCGGCCAGCCTCGCCCGCTCGCGCTCCGCCCAGGCGCCCCCGCAGCATCCCGCGGGGTCGAGGTTCATGAGGACCCGCAGGCGCCCCTGGTGCTTCGCGGCGGCGGCGAGCTGGCCCTCGAGCCCGTCGCCGGCGAAGCCGCCGGCGAGGTTGGCGATGCGCCCGGCGCCGAAGGAGCGGGAGAGGTGCACCGCGTAGTCCGCCACCGCGGGCCCGAACCGCTGGTCGGCGTCCACCCGCGGGATGGCCAGCGCCCGGAACTCGGGCCCGGGCAGGCGGGCCAGGTCCGGCCGCAGGCCCTCCACCGCGGCGCCGGCGGCCAGCGCCAGACCGACGGCGGCGGCGGCGATGCCGGCCAGCGACGCCCAGGTCCGCCCCACCGCACCGGGCCGCGGCGCGCCCACGGTCAGGCCACCTCGCCGCGGCGCCCCTCGCGCCGCAGCAGCCAGAGGAAGAGCGGGCCGCCGGCGAGGGCGGTGAGCGCGCCCACCGGCGGCTCGCTTCCGAGCGGCAGGAAGGCGACGCGGGCGGCGGCGTCCGCCAGGACCAGGAAGGCGCCGCCCAGGAGCGCCGACGCCGGAACGAGGAGGCGGTGGTCCGGCCCCAGGAGCCGGCGCACCGCGTGCGGCACGATCAGGCCCACGAACCCGACCATCCCGGCGAGCGCCACCGCGGCTCCGGTGGCGGCGCTGGCGGCGACCAGGACCGCGGCGCGGACGCGCCCCACCTCGACCCCGAGCGAGGCCGCCTCCTCGTCGCCGAGCGCGAGGAGGTTCAGCCGGGACGAGAGCAGCACCAGCGCCGCCAGCGCCGCCCCCACCACCGCCGCCGAGGCCGCCAGGGTCCCCGGGGACTCGTAGCCCAGGGCGCCCATGAGCCAGTAGAGCAGCCGCGCCGCCTGCTCCGGCGGCACCAGGACCTTGAGGACGGAGATCAGAGCGGCGGCGAAGGCGTTGAAGATCACGCCGACGAGGAGCGCCGCCTCGGGCAGCAGCCGGCCGCCGACGCGGCCCAGCGCGAAGACCAGAACCGTGGCCCCGGCGGCGCCGGCGACGGAGCCGGCCGTCACCGGCGAGGCGCCGCCCAGGGCCGCGGCGAGCGGTTCCCAGACCCGCCCGGCGAGCGAGGCGGCGAGGAGCACCAGGGCGCCCCCCAGCGCGGCGCCGCCGGAGACGCCGAGGACGAAAGGCTCGGCCAGCGGGTTCCGGAGGAGCGCCTGGAGCGCGGTCCCGGCCGCGGCCAGCGCCACGCCCACCACCGCCCCCAGGGCGGCGCGCGGCAGCCGGAGGCCCAGGAGGATGGACCGGTCGGGCTCGACGCCGCCCAGCGCGGCCCGCAGCGACAGCGGTTGGGCGCCCAGGGCGCAGGAGAGCGCCACGGCGCCCGCGAGCGCCAGCGCGCCCAGACCCAGCGCGGCCGCGGCCCGCCGGCCCGTCATCGGGAGGCGGCCTCGGGGTGGAGCGCGCCCAGCAGGTCGTCCAGGGCGCGGGCCAGGCGCGGTCCGGGGCGGAGCGCGTCGTCGTTCGGGAGCCGGCGAACCGCGCCGCGCCGGACGGCGGGGATGGCGGCGAGGCGGGAGATGCCCTGCGCCGGCTCGAGCACGGCCGCGTCCACCACCAGCTCGGGGTCGAGCGCCACCGCCCGCTCCAGCGGGAAGACCGGCCAGGGCCGGGCCCCGGCGGCGACGTTCGCGCCGCCCGCCAGCCGGAGCAGCTCGTCCGGGTAGCTCCCCGGCCCGGCCACGACCAGCGGCTCGCGTCCGACGACGAAGAGCACCCGCACGCGCCGCAGGCCGGCGGCCCGGCGGCGCGCCCCCTCGACCGCGGCGGCGAGCGAGGACCCGAGCCGGCGGCCTGCCTCCGGGGCTCCCAGCGCCTCGCCCACCAGCCGCGCCGCCGCGATCGCGTCGGCGACGCCCACCACCGGCAGCGCCCGCACCGGGACCCCGAGGTCGGCGATGCGGCGAACCGCGGGGAGGGCGCCCCCGTCGGTCAGCCAGAGGACGAGGTCGGGACGGAGGCCCAGCACGATCTCGGGCGAGGGGTCGAGGAAGCCGCCGACGCGCGGGAGGCCGGCGACCTCGGGCGCGTCGTCGTAGCGGGTGACGCCGACGAGCCGGTCGGCGAGCCCCATGGCCGCGACGGTGTCGGTGAGGCTCGGCGCCAGCGAGACGACGCGCCGGGGCGAGGCGGGCGCCGGCGGCCCGAGCCAGGCCGGTGCGTCGCGCCGGACCTCCTCCGCCCGCGCCCGCGGCGCCAGGGCGGCGAGCGCCAGCGCCAGCGTCAGGGCGCGCATGCCACTCCGGCCACCTGGGCGAGCCCCCCGGCGCTCGGCGGGCAGATCGCCGCGGCAGCCAGTTCGTGGGTCGTCGGGTCCAGGCGGAGGAGCTTGCCCGAGGCCCGGTCGCCTGCAAAGCCCTGTCCGCCACAGAAGGCCAGGGATCCGGGGGCGACGCCAGTCACCGGCACCGCCGCGCCCACCGTCGGCGCGGGACCGGAGAGGTCCACGGGCACGAAGGCCGCGCCGGTGATGGCCCTGGTGCCGAAGAAGTCGTAGTAGCCGCAGGTCACCCACAGCGTCTGGCCGAGGAGCGCGAGGTCGGCCGGGTTCTGGCAGTCGGCGCCGAGGTCGAGCACCGGCGCCGCGGCGTCGAGCGCCCCGGAGTCGAGGTCGACGACCGCGAGGCGGCCGTTCCCGGCGGGGCGATAGGAGAAGTCGGAGGTCACGAGGTTGTTCAGCACCGCGAAGAGGCGGGGCGGCCGGGCGCCCGAGGCGTCCGCGAGGAGGCGCGCCGGCAGGGCGCTCCCGCCGGGGCTCGCCAGTGCCGCGACGTCGATGCGCCCGAGGAGCTGCCCGCAGAGGGCGCGCTGGCAGCGGCCGGCGACGCAGGTCCGGGGCGCGACGCAGCTCGCGTCGCAGGCCGGCGCGGCCGGGTCGGGTGGCTGGCAGCCGGCCTCGCGCGACACGTCCACCACCGCCAGCGCGTTCCCGCCGTTCAGCGCCACGAAGGCCCTTCCCCCGGCCACCGCCAGGCCCTGCGGGAAGTCGAACCCCGATCCCACCGGGACCTCGTCGATGACCCCCGCCGCGGGGTCGACGACCACCAGCGTGTTCACGGCCGCGTTGGAGGCGTAGAGGAGCCCGCCGTCGGCGACCAGGTCCTCGAGGTCGTCGAAGCCCGCGCCCAGGTTGGCGAAGAGGTGGAGGGCGGCGGCCCCGCGCGTGGACCAGGGTGCCGGCGGCCCGAGGTGCAGCTCCGAGAGCGTGTTCGACAGCGAGTTCGCCACCCAGAGCCTCGACCCGATGCCGGCGAAGGCGATGGGCCCCTCGTCGGTGGGGAGCGGCGCGCCCACCTGGGCGAGGTCCCGGTCCACGCCGCGGACGTCGCCGGTGTTGAAGCAGGCGACGGCGACGTCGGGGAGGCACACCCCGCCGGAGCAGCCGCGCGCCGACCCGCAGGCGGCGGCGCAGGCGGTGCACGTGCCCGCCGCGCAGGCCTCGCCCGCCGGGCAGGCGCGCCCGCAGTCCCCGCAGTTCCGGGCGTCGCCGGCGAGGGTGGTGCAGGCCCCGGCGCACGCCACCTCGCCCGCCGGGCACACCACCTCGCGGCCGCAGCCGCCCGCGAGCACCGCCGCCGCCGCCGCGACCACCGCCGCCGTCGTCCGCCTCATCGCCTGCCTCCTTCGTCGTGCGCTCCCGAGGCCACGCGGACGGCGACCATCGCCATCCGGCCGGGCAGCGGATTGCCGAAGCCGTCCTGGAGCGTCCGGTCGTCGCCCAGGTTCTTCACGTCGAGGTGGAGCCAGGCCTCCGGCCTGCGCCACAGGCGCACCGACCCGCCGGCGTGGACCGCGCGCGCCGCCGGGACCGCCGAGAGGTTCCGGTCGTCGAGCCACTGGCGCGCGACGGCGTGGAGCTCGGCGTGGAGCTCGAACGCGCCCGGGGCGACCGAGGCGCGGGCGTAGACCCGGTGGCGCGCCCGGTGGGGCAGCTCGCGCCCCACGACGTCGGGCGGACCGCGGAGCGACTCGGTGACGAGCCAGGTGTAGCTTCCCTGGAGGCCGACCCCCAGGGGCCCGAGCGGCGCGCTGGCCAGCTCCACCTCGAGGCCGCGGGCGCCGGCGCGGGCGGCGTTGAAGGGGCGGACGCGGCCGAAGCTCGCCGGGAGGTAGACGATCAGGTCGTCGTAGAGGGCGGCGAAGGCGCCCAGGCTGGCGAGGCCCGGCCGTCCCTCGGCGACGAGCGCCGCGTCGGCCGCGTAGCCGACCTCCGGCCGGAGCGCCGGGTTCGGCTCGAGCGGACCCTGCTCGAGATACAGCTCGCCGAAGCTCGGCGCGCGGAAGGTGCGGCCGGCGCTGGCGCGGGCCGAGAGCGGCCCCCAGAGCCTGGCCGCGGCGCCCAGCTTCCCGGAGAGACCGCCGAACGAGCCCACGCGCTCGGCGCGCAGGGCGGGCGCGAGCCGGGCCCGCCCCCCGGCGACCGTGAGCTCCTCGGCGAGCCAGGCGGCGAGCTCGGTCCGGCTGCGCGTCCCGCCGAGCCCGCCGGCTGCCAGCCGGTCGCCGCCGGCGGAGAGGCCGGCCTCGAGAAGGCTCGGCCCCGCGACCCAGGTGGTCGCGACCCGCGCCGCCCCGGCGAGCTCGCGCTGGGAGACGGGGGCGAGGGGCGCGAGCCTGAGGTCGAGCCGGTCGGCGCGTCCCAGGGCCTCCGCCGCGAGGAGCACCCCGGAGGCGACGGGGAACACCATCCGCGCCGAGGCCGCGGCGCGGCTCTCCCGCATCCGGTCGTCGTTGTCGGGCCGCTGGAGGTAGGGCGAGCCGGGGAGCTGTCGGTCGCCGGCGGAGACCTGGGCGAGGAGGTCGAGGCGCCCGGGCGCGAGGCGCGCGAATCCCTTGGCGAGCAGGCCGCCGGAGGCCGAGGCGGCATGGGCGCGCAGGCGCGGCTCGAGCGGGCTCCCGGGGAGCGAGGGCCGGTCGTCGAAGCGGTAGGGGAAGCGGCCCGAGGTGCCGTCGGCGCCGGCGGCGAGGAGCGCGCCCCAGCGTTCGCCGCCCGCGGCGACGTCGGCCGCGGCCGAGCCGGTCTCGAAGGAGCCGGCGGCGAGCCGCGCCGACCAGCTTCCGGGCTCGAGGCGCCGGGTGACGACGTTGACCACGCCGCCGAGCGCGCCCTGGCCGAAGCGCGCCCCCTCGGCCCCCCGCAGGACCTCGATGCGCTCGACCCAGGCGCGGGGGATGGTGGAGAGGTCCACGCCGCCGCCGGCGGCCGAGCCCAGCGGCAGGCCGTCGAGGAGCACCTTCACCCCGTCGGCCGAGGCGCCGCGGATGGATACGGTGGCGAGCTGGCCCAGGCCGCCGTACTCCTGGACCGCCACGCCCGGAGCGGTGGCGACGAGCGCGGCGACGTCCTTGGGCTCGCCGGCGAAGCGGTCGGCCTCGACCACGGTGGCCGCTCCGGTCTCGTCCCCGGCGGCGCGCGGCAGCCGGACGACCTGCTCCGGCAGGTCGAAGACCGGGGGCTCCTCCGGGCGCCCGGCGCGCGGCGCCAGGAGGGTGAGGATGAGCCAGGGGAGATGGGCTGGGCCGAGGGCCCGGAACCGGGAGCTCAAGTCGCCGCGTCTCCTTCGGACGCGCCTGACCGCGAGCGGCCGCGACATTGCGGCCGTCCCGGAGGGAGGTCTCCTGGCTCCCGGGGCGCGACGGGTCGTCGCGGCGCCCGCCACCTTCCCGCCGCGGCAGCTGCGGCAGTGGCGACTTCGCTGCGGGCGCTTCACCCCGGCTACAGTGGCGGGACCGCGCCGGACTTCGACCGGCTTCCCCGTCCTCCGGGCGAGGTTCCCGTTAGCGGAACGCCGCCTCGGCTGTCAAGGGCCGGGGGACGCTTTGGGGCGAGGCGCAGGCTCGCCGGCGACCAGGCTCCCGCGGTTTCTCTCGAGCCAGGCCTTGCCGATTCCCTTCACCTGCGTGACCTCGGCGGGCGACCGGAACGGCCGCTTGGCGCGCAGCGCCGCGATGGCCTCCGCCCGCTGCCGGCCGATGCCGGGGAGGCGCATGAGGTCCGCGACGCTGGCGCGGTTGAGGTCCACCTTCTCACCGGGCGCGAGCGGCCGGCGCTTCGCCTCCGCGGGCGCGGCGCCGAGCAGGAGGGCGGCCGCCGCGGCGGCGAGGAGCGCCCGGCTCACGGCCTCGCCTCGGCGCCTTCGCCGCCGTTGCCGCCGGCCGCGCCCGGGCGCGACTCCCACTCCCGCTGCTCGCGGACCTGGAGGCGGTTGGTGCCGGTGGGGAAGGCGTCGAGGACCAGGGTGAGGCTGCCGTCGCGGTTGGTGAAGGCGACGCCGATCTTCAGCCAGTAGGGCTTCTGGCCCTCCTTGCGCTCGACGACGGCGTAGACCCCGAGGGGCCTGCGGGCGGCGGGGGTGGAATCGCTCATGTGCGCTGCTCCGGCGTGGTCGGGCCGCGGGAGCGCGGCCGCGGCCCCGGGAGCAGGCCCCGCGCCCGGCGCGCGCCGCGCCGATCCGGCGCCTGCGGCGGAGCGGCGGCCGGTGGACGGGCCCCGGGCCGCGGTGCGGTCGGGGCGGGGGCGCAGCCCCCGCTTCGAGCGTTCAGTTCGGCGCGCCGGGGAAACCGGGCGCGTCGCCGACGTCGATGGCGCCGAAGCGGGCCTCGTACTTCGCCACGTTCTCCTGCAGCGCGTGGAGGAGCCGCTTCATGTGGCGCGGGGTGGTGATGGCGCGGGACCGGACCACCGCCTTGGGCGCCTGGGGCTGCAGGTAGATGAGGTCGAGCGTGAACTCGGTGTCGGTGTGGTTCACCATCGCCATGTTGACGAAGGTGCCGTTGGCCGTCACCGGGTCGATCTCGATCTGGAGCTGCAGGGCCGAAGGAGTGGCCGCGGGCTTGTCGCTCATGCCCGAGCGATACCCGAAACGGGGCCGCCCATGAAGGCCTTTCGGCAGGGAAGCGCTATCATCGCCGGCCCGTGGACGCCGCCGCGACCGCCGCCGCCCTGGTCGAAGAGCCGGGCCGCCCCTTCGACCTCGCGGGCGGCCCCGACGCCGTCCTGCTGCTCCACGGCCTCTCGGGCTCGCCCTTCGAGGTCCGGGCGCTCGCCGACCACCTCCAGGCCCAGGGGATGCGCTGCCTCGGTCCGCTCCTCGCCGGCCACGGCGGCGACCCGGCTGCGCTCGCCGCCGTGGGCTGGCGCGACTTCGTCTCCGGCGCGGAAGCCGAGCTGCTCCGGCTCGAGGGAGCTCGGCGAACCTTCGTCGTCGGCTGCTCCATGGGCGCGCTCCTCGCCCTGGCGCTGGCTCACTCCCACCCCGATCGCGTCGACGCGCTGGCGCTGCTGGCGCCGGCGATGGAGCTGGCCCTCCTCCCTCGCCTGGCCGGGAAGGTGGCCCGCTGGAGCGCGGCGGCGCGCCGCTTCCCGCCGGTCCCCAAGGGCGCCTCCGACGTCCGCGACCCGGAGATGCGGCGCGCCAACCCGGCGATGAAGGCGGTCCCGATCGCGGCCGTGGGCGAGCTGCAGCGGCTCGCGGCCCACGTCGACCGGATCCTTCCGGCGGTGACGGCGCCGGCCCTGGTGGTCGCCGGCCGCGGCGACCACACCGTCACGCTCCGCGGCGTGCGCCGCGTCGTCCGCCGCATCGGCTCGGGCCCGGCGCGGCTCCTGGTGCTGCCGGACAGCTGGCACCTCGTCGGCATCGACGTGGAGCGGGACGTCGTCGCCGACGAGGTGGCGGCCTTCCTGGCGCGGGCCCCCGCGCCCCGCCGCCAGGGCTGACCCGTGGCCTCCTGCGTCGTCTCCATCGACCAGGGAACGACCGGCACGACCGTCCTGGTCGTCGACCGGAAGCTCGCCGTCCGCGGCAAGGTGAACCTCGAGTTCCGGCAGATCTTCCCCCGGCCCGGGTGGGTGGAGCACGACCTCGAGGACATCTGGGCCTCGGTGGTCCGGGCCCTGGGCCGGGCGCTGCGCCAGGCGGGCGTCCGCGGCGGCGACGTCGAGGCGGTGGGCATCACCAACCAGCGCGAGACCACGGGTCTCTGGGACCGGCGCACCGGCCGGCCGGTGCACCGCGCCATCGTCTGGCAGGACCGGCGCACCGCCCCCGACTGCGCCCGGCTCCGCGAGGCGGGCGCGGAGACCATGGTCCGCGAGAAGACCGGCCTGGTCCTCGACCCCTACTTCTCCGGCACCAAGCTCCGCTGGCTCCTCGACCACGTGAAGGGAGCGCGTGCCCGCGCCGAGGCCGGCGGGCTCGCCTTCGGGACCGTCGACGCCTTCCTCGCCTGGCGGCTCACCGGCGGCGCGGCCCACGTCACCGACGTCTCCAACGCCAGCCGCACGATGCTCATGGACCTCCGCTCGCTCGACTGGGACCCGGCGCTGCTCGACCTCCTGGGCGCTCCCCGGGCCGTGCTCCCGCGCATCGTCGACAGCGCCGGCGCGGTGGGGACGACGAAGGGCGTGCCCGGCCTTCCCGACGGCGTGCCGGTGGCGGGGATCGCCGGCGACCAGCAGGCGGCGCTCTTCGGCCAGGCCTGCTTCGCGCCCGGCGAGGCGAAGTGCACCTACGGCACCGGGGCCTTCATCCTGCAGAACGTCGGGGCCGAGCCGGTGCCCAGCCGGAACGGCCTCCTCACCACCGTGGCCTGGCGCATCGGGGGCGCCGCCGAGTACGCGCTCGAGGGGAGCGCCTTCATCGCCGGCGCCGCGGTGCAGTGGCTCCGCGACGGCCTGGGAATCATCCGCCGGGCCGCCGACGTGGAGCGGCTGGCGCGGAGCGTGAAGGACTCGGCCGAGGTGGTCTTCGTCCCGGCGCTCGCCGGCCTGGGGGCGCCGCACTGGCGGCCGGGGGCCCGCGGCCTCGTCGCCGGCATCGACCGGGGCACCACCGCCGCCCACCTCGCCCGGGCGACGCTGGAGGGGATCGCCTTCCAGGTCTACGATCTGGCGCAGGCCATGGCCGCAGACGCCGGCCGGCCCATCCCCGTGTTCCGGGTCGACGGCGGCGCCACGAGGAACGACCTCCTCATGCAGTTCCAGGCCGACCTGCTGGGCGCGCCGGTGGAGCGGCCGCGGATGGTCGAGACCACCGGGCTCGGCGCCGCCTTCCTCGCCGGCCTGGCGGTGGGGTTCTGGCCCTCGCGCGACGCCATCCGCCGCGCCTTCAAGGTGGAGCGGCGCTTCCGCCCGCGGATGGCGCCGGAGGAGCGCGAGCGCCACCTCGCGAAGTGGCGCCGCGCCGTCGAGCGGGCGTGACCGCCGGGCCCCGACGGTGGGGCCGCGAGCCGCCAGGCGACCGCGCCCTCGCCGTGAGCCGCCCTGGAATAGTGCGCGCTCTTTGCCACATCGCGCTCGGTAGCCTAGAAGAGCCGGTCGAGCGCCTCCCCCACCGTCTCCACGCCGACGAGCTCCATTCCCGCCGGCGCCACGGCGTGGCGGGCGTTGCCGCCCGGGAGCACGGCGCGGAGGAAGCCGAGCCGGGCGGCCTCGGCGAGTCGCCCCTCGGCCTGGGCGACGGCGCGGACCTCGCCGGCGAGCCCGACCTCGCCGAGCACCAGCGTCCGGGCGTCCATGGGCCGGTCCCGGAAGCTCCCGGCGAGCGCCGCGGCGCAGGCGAGGTCGGCGGCCGGGTCGTCGAGCGCCAGGCCGCCGGCCACGTTCACGAAGAGGTCGCAGCCGTGGAGGTCGAGGCCGACCTTCTTCTCCAGGACCGCCGCCAGGAGCGCCACCCGGTTCCCGTCCAGGCCCAGCGCGGTGCGCCGGGGCGTGCCGTAGGCCGAGGTGGCGACGAGCGCCTGGACCTCGACGAGCAGGTTCCGCGTCCCGGAGAGCGCGGCGGTGACGGCGCTCCCCGGGGCGTCGGCGGGCCTCTCGGCGAGGAACAGGGCCGAGGGGTTCGGCACCTCCGCGAGGCCGCTGGCCTTCATCTCGAAGACGCCGATCTCGCTCGCCGAGCCGAAGCGGTTCTTGTGGGCGCGCAGGACGCGGTAGGGGTGGGCGCCGCCGCCCTCGAAGTAGAGGACCGTGTCCACCATGTGCTCGAGGACCCGCGGCCCGGCGATGGCGCCGTCCTTGGTGACGTGGCCCGCCAGGAAGACCGGGGTCTCGGTGGTCTTGGCGAAGGCCATGAGACGCGCCGCCACCTCGCGGATCTGCGTCACCGTCCCGGGCGCCGAGTAGAGCTCCGGCAGGAACTGCGTCTGGATGGAGTCCACCGCCAGGGCCGCCGGGCGGAGCCTCTCGGCGACGTGGAGGACGCGGGTGGCGTCGGTCTCCGGGAGGATGTGGAGGTCGGGCGCCGTGACGCCGAGCCGGTCGGCGCGGAGCTTCACCTGGCGCGCCGACTCCTCCCCGGTGACGTAGAGCACCGGGCTCCCGGCCGAGGAGCGCGCCAGCCGGTCGAGGGTCGCGAGGAGGAGCGTGGACTTGCCGATGCCCGGGTCGCCGCCGAGGAGCACCAGGGCGCCGGGCACGACGCCCCCGCCGAGCACCCGGTCGAGCTCGCCGATGCCGGTGCGCCGGCGCGCCTCCTCGCTCGCCTCCACCTCGCGGAGCGGCACCGGCCGCGACGGCGCGGCGCCGCCGGAAAGGCGCGGCGGGCCCCGCGGCTCCGGCGCCTCGATCTCCTCGTGGAGCGTGTTCCAGCGCCGGCAGGCGGGGCACTGGCCGAGCCACTTCGGCGAGACGTGGCCGCACTCGGCGCAGGCGAAGACGGCGCGGGCTCTCGGGGCGACCCTGGACATCGGGGGCACGAGTAGCACGGGTCCCTGACGGCGCCGCGAGGCCCGTCCGCCGGGATCCGCCCCTCACCCACGAGTGAAGCTGCCGGAGGCGAGCCGCCCTCCCCCCGGCCGGTACCCTGATCATTCGTCGCATCTCGGCCGGCGTTCCAGGTGGAGAGCGAGGCGGCAAGGCGCGGGAGCGAGGAGACAGGCAAAGAAGGAGGAGCGGGGACGCCGGTTCGGCGCGGAGGCAGGGGCCGGGTCGGATGTGACGGAGAGCGGATACCGCTCGGGTCCCCCCTTGACGCGACTTCACCGCAGGCGCGCCCAGGGATGCGGCGCCTCGCGGGAAGGCCCCTCTCGCGCACGAGGGATCGATCCTCGGGCCTGCGCGACCGCTCCGGCCTTCCGGAGGGAATTCGCTCGCCCCGGCGCCAGGCGAGGCGCCTCTGCGCTTTCCGG
>DATBLK010000104.1:0-5901 GCA_036555405.1 Anaeromyxobacteraceae bacterium | reverse complement strand
GGCGGGGCGGGCGGCGGCGGGGACGAGCGCGAGGAGTAGAGCGAGCCGGCGCAAGACGAACCTCCGGGGGCGTGGGCGCTGCCTGGGTTGGCGCGCATCGACGCACGGAGGGATCGCGGCTGTCAACCCTGGGTCTGACGCCACGCGTCGCCCGGGTGGAGAACGCGGCCCGCCGCGGTAATATCGCCGGCTCGGGACGAACCCCATGTCCATGGACGAGCGCTACGACCCTCGGTCGATCGAGGCCCGCTGGCAGGCGCGCTGGGAGGAGGCGGGAGCCTTCCGCGCCGGGCGCCGCGCCCCCGCCCCCAGGCGCTACGTCCTCGAGATGTTTCCCTACCCCTCGGGCGCCATGCACATGGGCCACGCCCGCGTCTACACCATCGGCGACGCCATCGCCCGCCACGCCCGGATGCGCGGCTTCGACGTCTTCCACCCCATCGGCTTCGACGCCCTCGGCCTCCCGGCCGAGAACGCCGCCCTCAAGGACGGGAGGCACCCGGCCGAGCGCACCCGCGAGAACATCGCCACCTTCCGGACGGCGCTGAAGTCGATGGGCTACTCCTTCGACTGGGAGCGGGAGATCGCCACCTGCGACCCGGAGTACTACCGCTGGAACCAGTGGTTCTTCCTGAAGATGCTGGAGCGCGGGCTCGTCTACCGCCGCACCGGCCTGGCGAACTGGTGCACCTCCTGCCTCACGGTCATCGCCAACGAGCAGGTGGTGGACGACGACCGCTGCGAGCGCTGCGGATCGGCGGTGGTGGTGAAGGAGATCCCGGAGTGGGCCTTCCGCATCACCGCCTACGCCGAGGACCTCCTCGCCGGGCTCGCGGAGCTCGGCGAGTGGCCCGAGCGCGTCACCACCATGCAGCGGAACTGGATCGGGCGGAGCGAGGGCGCGGAGGTGGACTTCGCCGCCGGCGGCGAGCCCATCCGCGTCTTCACGACGCGCCTCGACACCATCTTCGGCTGCACCTTCGTGGTCCTGGCCCCCGAGCACCCGGCGGTGGCGCGCCTGGCGACGCCGGAGCGGCGCGCCGAGGTCCGCGCCTTCGTGGAGCGGATGGCGCGCACCGACGCCCTGGCGCGCACCGGCGAGGGCGCGCCCAAGGAGGGCGTGTTCACCGGGGCGCGCGCCCGGAACCCCTACACCGGCGAGGAGGTTCCGGTCTGGATCGCGAACTTCGTCCTCGCCGGCTACGGCACCGGCGCGGTGATGAGCGTGCCGGCCCACGACCAGCGGGACCTCGAGTTCGCCCGGCAGTACGGCCTGCCGGTGCGGGTCGTCATCCAGCCGCCGGCCGGCGAGCGCCTTCCGGCCGCCGAGGCGCTGCCGCGGGCCTTCACCGAGGACGGCGTCGCCGAGGACTGCGGGGCCTGGAGCGGGCTTCCCTCGTCCGAGGCGCGCCGCCGCATGGCCGCGTTCGCGCGGGAGCGGGGCTTCGGCGCTCCCGCGGTGCGGTGGCACCTGCGCGACTGGGGCTTCTCGCGCCAGCGGTACTGGGGGACGCCCATCCCCATCGTCCACTGCGACGAGCACGGGCCGGTTCCCGTCCCGGAGTCCGATCTCCCGGTGCTGCTCCCGCCGCAGGCCATCATCACCGGCACCGGCGAGCCGCCGCTCGCCAAGGTCCCCGAGTTCGTCCGGGCCGCCTGTCCCCGCTGCGGCAGGCCGGCGCGGCGCGAGACCGAGACGATGGACACCTTCGTCGACTCGTCCTGGTACCACGCCCGCTACCTGTCGCCCCGCGACGACCGGAGGCCCTTCGATCCGGAGGAGGCGCGCCGCTGGTTGCCCATCGACGTGTACGTGGGGGGGCCCGAGCACGCCGTGATGCACCTGCTCTACTTCCGCTTCTGGCACCGCGTCATGCACGAGCTCGGGCTGACCCACGAGAAGGAGCCCTGCCGCCGCCTCGTCACCCAGGGAATCGTCAACGGGCCCGACGGGCGGAAGATGTCGAAGCGCTGGGGCAACGTCGTCGAGCCCGGGCCCATGGTGGCGCGCTTCGGGGCCGACACCGTGCGGCTCTTCATGCTCTTCGCGGCCCCGCCGGAGAAGGACATCGACTGGTCGGACGAGCAGGTGGAGGGGCTCCACCGCTTCCTCCAGCGCGTCTGGCGCATCTTCCACGCCCGGCAGGACTGCTTCGGGGCCCCGCCGGCGGCCCTGGCCGGCGCCGGCGGGCCCTTCCTGGAATTGCGCCGGCGCACCCACCGCACCATCCAGCGGGTCACCCAGGGGCTCGAGGGCGACCTGAAGTTCAACACCGGCATCGCCGCCCTCATGGAGCTCGTCAACGACCTCCACCGGCTCGAGCCGGCGGCCGCCGCCGACCGCGCCGCCGTGCGCGAGGCGCTCCTGGCCGCCGCGGCGCTGCTCGCTCCCTTCGCCCCGCACGCCGCCGAGGAGCTGTGGCACGAGGTCCTGGGCCCTCCGGTGCGGGACCGCCTGCTCTGCGAGGAGCCCTGGCCCTCCTTCGACCCGGTCCTGGTCGCCTCCGACGTCGTCACCATCGCGGTGCAGGTGAACGGCAAGCTCCGCGGCGAGGTCCAGGCGCCGGCGTCGGCCGGCGAGGCCGAGGTCCGGGAGCTGGCCCAGGGCCAGGGGCGGGTCCAGGCGCACCTCGCCGGAAAGGCGCTCCGCAAGGTCGTCTTCGTTCCGCGCCGGCTCATCAACTTCGTGGTCGGCTGATGACGGCGCCGGGGCGGAGCGCCGCGGCGGCCGCGGCCCTCGCGGCCCTGGCCTCGTGCGGCTACGCCTTCACCGCCGGGCGCAGCCGCCTGCCTCCCGGCGCCGAGCGCGTCTCGGTCCGGCCGCTCGAGAGCCGCGCCGCCGAGGCCGAGGTCGGCGCCTGGGTGGCGGCGGCGCTGCGCGCCGAGCTGGCCCGGCGCGATGCCGACGGGGGCGAGGGGGCGCCGGCGCGGCTCGGCGGCGAGGTCGAGGAGGTGAGCGCCGCGCCGGCGGCGGCCGGCGCCGGAGTCTGGCGCCTGGCGCTGGCGGTGCGGGTCCGCCTCGAGGCCGGCGGGCGGGTGCTGGGCGAGGTCCGGTCGCGCCGCACCGAGGACTACGTCGCCGGCGTCGATCCGCTGGAATCGGAGGGACGGCGGCGCACGGCGCTCCGGCGCGCCGCCGCCGCGGCGGCGCGCGAGATCGTGGAGCGGCTGGAGGCCGGCCCGTAGGAGCGCTCCCCGGTCGGCCCCGATCCCGCGGACGAGCCCGCGAACGAGCCCGCACCCGAGGACTGCCGGACTCGGGCCCGAGGCTCACGTCAACGGAGCGCCGCGGTCAGGCCGAAGGGGGGGCGGCGGAGGCCGGCTTCAGGACGGCGACGGCCTGCGCCAGCCGCGCGATGCGGCGCGAGGCGGCGTTCGGGTGCAGGACGCCCTTCGAGGCCGCTCCGTCGAGCACCCGCGATGCGGCGCCGAGCGCGGCGCGTGCGCCGGCGACGTCGCCCTGGGCCAGGGCCTCGCGGACCTTCTTCACCGCGCCCTTCACCCGCGTCCGGACCTGGACGTTGCGCAGGCGACGACGCTCGCCTTGCCGCTTCCGCTTCTCCGCCGACCGCGTGTTGGCCAAGAGCCACTCCCGTCCGAGCTTCGTGAGGCGGCGCGATCTATCGCCCCGTGGCCCTCCCGTCAAGCGCCGCGTCCCGGCCGCGGCCGCCGGGGCGGCCCGTGTCGCACCTTCACCTTCATCGGGCGGGCCGCACCCGCCATCGGGCGGGCCACGCTCGCCCGACACCCGGCGGGGACATGCGCCCGAAGGGGGCACGAACGGCCGGACCCGGTCCGCTCGGAGTGAGGGGCGTCGCGGGAAATCCGCGCCAGTTGCTCTCTGATGCGAACGGCGCGCCGAGTTATCCACGACTGCGCGAGCGGCGCGCCCGCGTGGGGCCCCGTCGAGGCGGGGTGAGAAGCGGTTTTGGGGATATCGAAGCTTAACGACCTGGAAGCACTGGAGTTATCGGGTGGCAGAAGCGTGGGGGGAACGTGGCGATCCCGCGACCGCTCGACCGCCGCCGGCTCGATCCACGGACTTGTCCACGGGATGTCCACAAGACGCCTCCGGACCGGCCAGCTGTGCGTCCCGCCGCGCAGCTACTCGGGATTTTTCTTGGCGGCGAGTGCGAGCTTCGCGTTTTCCCACAGGCGGTCCATTTCCTCGGGCGACGCGTCGCCCGGCTGCCGGCCGAGGCGCTGGAGCTCCTGCTCGACGTGCTCGAAGCGGGCCACGAAGCGGCCGACCGCGCGGCGGAGGGCCTCCTCCGGGGCGACCTGGAGCTTGCGAGCGAGGTTCGCCACCGCGAACAGCAGGTCGCCGACCTCGTCCTCGACGCGCCCCCCGTCGCCCGAGGCCGCCGCCTCGTCGAGCTCGCCGAGCTCCTCGGCGACCTTGGCGCGCGCGCCGACGGCGTCGGGCCAGTCGAAGCCGATGCGGCTCGCCTTCTCGGTGAGGCGCTGGGCCCGCGCCAGCGCCGGCAGCTCGCGCGGCACGCCCTCGAGCACGCTCTTCCCGCCGCCGCGCTCCGCCTTCTCCACCTGCTTGAGCTGGACCCACTGCCGCAGCACGCCGGCGGTGTCGGGCACCCGTGCGTCGCCGAAGACGTGAGGGTGGCGGCGGACGAGCTTCGCCGCGATGGCCTCGGCGACGTCCCCGAAGTCGAAGCGCCCCTCCTCGCGGGCCAGCTCCGCCTGGAAGACGACCTGGAGGAGGAGGTCGCCGAGCTCCTCGCAGTGCTCGCGGGCGTCGCCGCCGTCGATGGCCTCCAGCACCTCGTAGACCTCCTCGAGGAGGTAGGGCCGCAGCGTGCGCAGCGTCTGCTCTCGGTCCCAGGGGCAGCCGCCCGGGCCGCGCAGGCGCGTCATGATGGCGAGGAGGCGTTCGGTGGCGTCGGAGGCGCGGCTCATGGCGAACGGGTTCTAGCCGGAATGGGGCCGTGCTAGCATCCGGGTCCGACGTGCGCCGGGCGGCCCTCACCCTCGCGCTGCTCTCCGCCTTCGCCGGCCCGGCCGGCGCCCAGGTGCCCGCCCCCTCCCTGGTGGAGGAGGACCTTCCCGCCGAGGAGAAGCGGCCGGCCGTCGCCCCGGTCCCGCCGGAGCCGCCGCCGCCCCCGGTGCGGCCGCGTCCTCCCGAGCCTCCGCGGCTCCGCGCCATCGAGCCGGTGCGGTCGAGCTGGGCCGACGTCCTCTCGGCGTGGCGCGACCGGCGGACTGCGCTGCGCGAGCAGGAGGGCGCCCGCGCGGCCGAGGCGGCGCGGCGGCTCCTCGACCTCCGCCGCGAGCTCGCCATCGAGAACATGCACGCCTTCGCGGCCGCCGAGGCCCGCGAGGCCGACCGGGCGCTCCGGGCGCGGCTCCCGGCCGAGGCGGTGGAGTACGCCGAGCTGGCGGTGCAGCTCGCCCCCGACCTCGGCGACGCCTGGGTGGCGCTGGCGCGCGCGCGGATCGCGAAGGACCCTTCCCAGCTCGGCCCGGCGACGGCCGCCGCCTGGGCCGCGGCGCGGGCCGTCCTCCGGGAGCCGCACACGGTCCGCGCCTTTCTCGGCGACGTGCTCGCGGCGGCGATGGCGGCGCTGGCGGCGGCCGGCGCGCTGACGCTGCTCCTGCTCTTCCTGCGACACGCCCGCGTCTTCCTCCACGACTTCGCGCACCTCCCGGTGGTCCGCGCCGCCACCAAGCTGCAGGCCTTCTTCCTGGCCCTGGTCCTGCTGGGCCTGCCGCTGGCGCTGGGCCTCGGCCCCTGGCTGGCCCTCTTCGGCGCCACGCTCGGCGCCTGGCTCTACTGCTCGGGTCGCGAGCGGGTGGTGGCGGCGGTCGCGCTGGCCGCGCTCTCGCTCCTTCCCCTGGCCGCCGCCGGCGGGGCGCGGCTCACCGCCTGGACGGGCTCGCTCGCCG